>USGZ01000200.1 GCA_900554265.1 uncultured Porphyromonadaceae bacterium | reverse complement strand
GTGGGAACCACCCTATAGGCGACGATCAATTTTATACTGTGGTCCGGTCTTACTGGAGAACGACTTTCTGGGTGCTTGCGCCGCTGCGGATGAGGTAGATGCCGGGGAAGTCGGCCCTGAACTCAGGCGTCGAGGGAGTGAGCGCGGCTACCTGTCGGCCGTTGGTGTCGAAGATTTCGGCAGTAGCGTCGTAGTCGATAAGCGAAACGGAAAGACCGTCCAGATTAACGATTTCCTTACCGACGATGCTGCTGTTGACGCCTGCGTATTCGCCGGTGGTCATTATGTTGGCGAAATTCTTCCAGGGAAGAACGCTCTGATACTTGTCCTTGCTGCCTTCGGGTACTATCAGTATGGCATTCTGATACTCCTCGGCAAAGAAGGGGTCGTAGTAGCAATAGTCGGAAGCATCTACATTCCGATATGGATTTTCGGTATCTACGCGAACAATCTTGATGGATGGGGAAGTGCGGCGGTCAAGAACGCGGAATTCTTCATACTTGGCACTGATATACACTTCTTCAAGGTTCGGACAATCCGGAAAGACGCGTCCGCCGTAATAGTTCACCGACCCGATGAACCGAAGGTCGATTTTTCGCAGCGACGTACAGCCTTTAAATGCATCCGGATAGATTCTGACATTTTTGGTTCCCTTGTATTTGACCTTGGTCAGAGAAGTACAGTCGTAGAAAGCTCCACGCCGGATTTCGCAAAGGAATTCCGGCAGGGTGACACTGGTGAGATCGTGACATTTGGCGAATGCTCCCATTGCGATTGTGGTGATATAGGAGCTGACATAGCTATATCCGTCATCGCCAAAGGCACAGCATCCTCCGTAGGGTATCACTACATCTCCTGAGTATTTATTCCCTTCAATGAGTTCGAGAGTAGGCTCGTCCATCACGGTGAAGGGGGGAGTATCGAGACGAGGAATCTCTATCATATTGATTTCATCAGCACCCATAACGGCAGCTTTGCCCGGCATGATACTGAAGAGAGCCACGTCGAGACCGCCGATATTGGCATTGCTCTTGAGGGTATACCTACCCATTGCCAACGGGAATGCTTCAGTAAAATCTTCCATGTCCCTATCGCAAATCTCGGTATTTTGCGCCAGCACCGTAGATATCCCCAGGAATAGTAGCATTAACGCTATGAAATTCTTCATCTTCGTATTTTTTGAGTTTGAATTACATTGTTTAGATTTTCCAGACTGATTGTGTAGAAATACTTCTAATATGAGAACAGTAAGAAATTGGGAGTAATAGAAAATTTAGATATTTTCTCATAGGTTTGGGGGTTATGGGATGACGGTCCAAAGATAAGTATAAAATTCTTCATCATCCAAGAATTAAAGTATAAAAAGTTGTTAAAACGCGTAACTATGCAGCAAAAAGAGTACATGGTGGTGTCAATGTTGTTTATTCCGTTACCGGAATCGGTGTTTCGACTGCCACGGCGTCACCGTAAGCGTCGGCGCCGCCGTGCTATTATTCTTGCTGCGGTATCGAACTTTTGGTGGTGTGCGAAAGTTTGGTTATATTTGCAACGGTACGATATCGGTGCTTCCCGCACCGCGCGCCGCTCTCTTCATCCGCACAACTCAAACATACTGACATATAATGAAAAAGTTCTTCTCTGAATTCAAGGAATTCGCCATGAAAGGCAATGTCGTCGACATGGCAGTCGGCGTAATCATCGGCGCCGCGTTCGGCAAAATCGTTACCTCGCTGGTCAACGACATCATCATGCCGGTGGTAGGCGTACTGACGGGCGGCACCAATTTCTCGGACTACAAGCTGGTAATCAAGCAGGCCGTGACCGAAGGGACGGAAATAATCACCCCGGAGGTAGCCGTGACCTGGGGCGCCTTCATTCAGACCATCATCGACTTCCTGATCATCGCCTTCTGCATCTTCGTGGCCATCAAGTTCATCAACAAGCTCAAGCGCAAGCAGGAAGAAAAACCCGCCGAGGAACCCGCACCCGCCGGCCCGACGCAGGAAGAACTGCTTACCGAAATCCGCGACCTTCTGAAAAAGGACCTCGAAAGCAAGAAATAAGCCTCAATCCATGCGACCGGTCTTCCTTATCGGCTTCATGGGCACGGGCAAAAGCACCCTCGGGCGCGCCCTTGCCGCGCGCCGGCGCCATCTGCGCTTCGTGGACCTCGACGAGGCCGCCAAGGCCATCCTCGGGCGCACGGCCAGCGAGGCTTTCGCCGCCGGCGATGCAGAATCATTCCGGAAGGCCGAGAGCGAAGCACTGGCGCAAGTCGCCGGAAGCGCGGATGTCGTCGTGGCATGCGGCGGAGGCACGCCCTGCTTCGGCCGCAACATGGACATGATGCTCGAAGCCGGAACCGTAGTGCGCCTGACGGCGAATCCGGAGCGCCTGCTGCGGCGTCTTGCCGAGGCACCGGCCGGACAGCGGCCTCTACTGGCCGGCCTGACGGGCGAGGGGCTGCGGCGGCGCGTCGACGAACTGCAGCGGCAGCGCGAGGCGTTCTACAGCCGCGCCCACGCCACATTCGACGCCTCCGAGCTCGAGACGCCGGAAGAAGTGGACCGCACATGCGGCAAATTCACAGAATTCTTCCTGAAGAACTGAAAACTACACAAATGGAAACGCCGACACCCCTGGAGGAAGTACTCCGCGAAACGGCTATCGAACGCACCGTGACCCTCGGACTGCCGGCCTGCGCCGCCAGCTCCGAACACCGCTTTCCGCTGACACCTGAAGGCGCGGCGCAACTCGTGGCCCGCGGATTCAGAGTGAAGATGGAGCGCGGGGCAGCATCGCATATCCACTACCCGGACGAGGCATACACACGCCTCGGAGTAGAAATCACTGACCGCGCGGAGGCTCTCGGAGCCGATATCGTGGTCTATCTGCCGGAAATCTCCGAATCCGACGCCCGGCTGATGCGCCGCGGCGCCCTGTTGCTGACTTTCCTCCACGTTTCCGATACGGCCGCCCCGGGGCTGCGCACCCTGCTGAACAGGCATATTATCACCATAGCCCTGGACCGAATCTGCGACAACGACGGACATTTACCTTTCGCCGACATACTCCACGAAATCGACGGCCGCGCGGCCCTGGCCATTGCCTCGTCGCTGCTGGCCGACGCAATCCACGGCAAGGGCATCCTGCTTGGCGGCATCGCCGGCATCGTGCCCTGCGAGGTGCTTCTCATCGGCGCCGACATGGCCGCCGTGGCCGCAGGACGCAGCGCCATCGGACTGGGCGCCATCGTCAGAATCTTCGACAACGACATCTACCGCCTTCGGACGGCGCTCGGGCTGCTCGGTCCCGGCGCAATCGGCTCCAGCATACATCCGCGGGTGTTCGAGAGCGCCCTGCGCAGCGCCGACATAGTAGTAGCCACCGACACGGCGCCCGCGAACGTAACCGTCGGCGCCGAAATGATGCAGCTGATGAAAAAAGGCGTGCTCTGCTTCGACCTGAGCTCGCAGCCCGGTCGCGCCTTCCCGGCGATGCCCGTGGTAGACCTCGAGCTGGCCTCGCCCGGCGACGCGCGGCCGGACAGCCCCGTGCGCCTGTGTTACATCAACGCCGGCAACGCCGTGCCGCGAACAGTAGCGATGGCCCTGAGCAACACTTTCGTGAACATGCTGGACGAGATACTCGTATGCGACGGCGTGGCCAACGCCCTGCGGCTCAACTGCGGGCTGCGTCAGGGCGCCGTGACCTTCCTGGGCAAGTGCGTCAACACACGCGTCGCGCGGCTGCTCAACGTAAGACCGGTGGACATCAGCCTTTTCCTCCAGTTCTCATGACTGCGAAAAAGAAAAAATATTATGTCGTGTGGGTAGGCGTCGAACCGGGCATCTACGACAGCTGGACCGAGTGCCAGCTGCAGATAAAATCCTATCCCGGCGCAAGATACAAAAGCTACGACAGCCTCGATGCCGCAACGGCGGCCTACCGCGGCGACCCGGCGCAGCAGCTGGACCTGGTGCGAGCGATTGCCAGGCGGACACCACCACGGGCGCCAAAGCCTCCGCTCCACACG
>USGZ01000199.1 GCA_900554265.1 uncultured Porphyromonadaceae bacterium | reverse complement strand
TCACCTTGTAAGTCGGCAGAGGGTTGGAAGTGGAGGTATAGGGATGCCAGAGATGCCGGCGGTCCCAGGGGTCGAAATTGATGTCTGTCTCCGCCATTTGTCAGAACAGAGGCAGAGTGCTTGTGCTGCGGATGTACTTTTCTTCGAAGTAAGAGTTGGTCTGGGTAAACATGATTATACCCTGGACGAACATCACCAGGCTCCATACTGAGCAGGTCACGAACGTGAGAAGGATGGTGAGGATTCCGGCCGTAGTCTTGCCCATGTAGAAGTACTGGATGCCGAGGCCACCGAGGAAGATGGCCAGGAGGGCGGCCACACCGCGGCACTTGCCTTCGGGACCGGAGGGCTGGAAGGGATCGTTGTTGTTGCAGGGCTGCTGCTGGTAGCCGTTGTTCTGATAGCTTGCGTTTTCCATATCGATTTGATAATTAGGGATTGGTCAGTGAATGAGGTTCTTTCCGGTCATCTCCTCGGGCTGTCTGAGGCCGAGGATGTGGAGAATCGAGGGGGCCACATCGGCCAGGATGCCGTTGTCGACGAAATGGTTGTCGGCGGTAACGTAGATGAAGGGCACGGGGTTGAGGCTGTGGGCGGTGTTGGGGGTTCCGTCGGCGTTCTCGGCGTTGTCGGCGTTGCCGTGGTCGGCGATGATGATGACTTCGTAGCCGTGGGCCTTGGCGGCTTCTACGGTGGCGTGCAGACAGTTGTCGAGGGTTTCGACGGCCTTCTGGATTGCAGGGTAGACGCCGGTGTGGCCTACCATGTCGCAGTTGGCGAAGTTGACAACAATGAAGTCGTATTTCTCTGTGTCTATGGCGGCGACGAGTTTGTCCTTGACTTCGTAAGCGCTCATTTCGGGCTTGAGGTCGTAGGTTGCCACCTTGGGCGAGGGAACGAGGATTCGGTCCTCGCCGGGGAAGGGCTGCTCGCGTCCGCCGTTAAAGAAGAAGGTGACGTGGGCGTATTTCTCGGTCTCGGCGATGTGGAGCTGCTTCTTGTCCTGGCTGGCGAGATATTCGGCCAGGGTATCCTTTACGTCCTCCTTGTTGAAGATGATGCGGACGCCTTTGAAGGAGCTGTCGTAAGGGGTCATGCAGTAGTACTGCAGTCCGGGGATGGTGTGCATTCCTTCCTCGGGCATGTCGTGCTGGGTGAGGACCTCGGTGATTTCCTTGGCGCGGTCGTTGCGGTAGTTGAAGAAAATCACGCAGTCGTCCGGCTTGATGGTGCCGTCGACGGTGGCGTTGTTGATAGGCTTGATGAACTCGTCGGTCACGTCCTGGTCGTAGCTCTTCTGCATTGCTGCGACCATGTCGGTAGCCTGTTCGCCTTTGCCCTCGACAAGCAGGTCGTATGCTTCCTTTATGCGGTTCCAGCGGTGGTCACGGTCCATGGCGTAGAAGCGGCCTACGATGGAGGCGACGACGCCTGCGCTCTTTTCGCAGTGTTCCTGAACCTGCTCGATGAATCCCTTGCCGCTGCGGGGGTCGGTGTCGCGGCCGTCCATGAAGCAGTGGAGGTAGACTTTCTTGAGGCCGTACTTTGCGGCGATGTCGCAGAGGGCGAAGAGGTGGTCCAGGGAGGAGTGTACGCCGCCGGTGGAGGTCAGGCCCATGAAGTGCATTGCCTGGCCGGTGCGGGCGCAGTAGCCGAAGGCCTCCTTTATTTCAGGATTCTCAAGTATGGCTCCGCTCTTGATGGCGCGGTTGATTTTCACCAGGTCCTGGTAGACGATTCGTCCGCCGCCGATGTTGAGGTGGCCTACCTCGGAGTTGCCCATCTGGCCGTCCGGGAGCCCGACGTATTCGCCGCTGGCCTGGAGCTCCGAGTGGGGATACTTCTCTACCAGCGAGTCGTAGTAAGGCTTGGGGGTATTGTAGATGGCATCGGCGTGGTTGTGCTTGCCGATGCCCCATCCGTCGAGGATGATGAGTAGTGCTTTATGAGACATATCTCTTTACTTGTTTTGATTATTTTTCTCTATATCGTCCATTCTCTCCCTGCGCAGACGCTCCTGGCGTCTGAGGTTGAAATGCAGAAGCACGATTACAAGAATCGATGCCGCCAGCACCCCGAAGTAGAACAGCGGGGATTCCTCGCCGCTGGCATACTGGGGATAGCCTATGATGGCCATCACCAGAAGGTAAACGCCGAGAATGGAGGGAAGGACTGTAGAACGCTTCAGTTTCATGATTCTTTCACAGCTTTAGATGATAAGGGTGAATCCTGCGCGGGCGCGGGCTTGTGCCTGTAGGGGGAATTGAGCATGTCGAATCCGCCGTCCTCGAAATGACGGTATATCTTCAGGCATGCCCAGGCATCCAGCGCGGCGTATGCCTGCTGGGCCGGAGTAAGGGAGTCGGCCTCCCAGTTTGTCAGACGCTGTCCTTTGCTTATCCGGCGTCCGAAAACTATTGCGTAGATTTTCTGCAGCGAGATATCATCGATGTTGTATTTCTTCACCATCTGCTGCAGGTCGATGAAACCCTGGGGGCTGAATTCCTCGGTGCGGGATATGGCGTGGAAGTCGTCGTGAACCGACAGTCCTATTTTGGTGATGTCCGGATTCTCGAGGAAGTTCTTGAGGTCGGCGCATATGCCGATTCTGTTGAGACGGAAGAGATAGCAGCGGTCCGCGGTGGAAATCTGCATCAGCGCCACCTTGTGGCAGCAGCCTTTGCGGAAGGAAGGACGGGTTTCGGTATCGAAGCCTACGATCTTCTCTTTCGACAGACGGCGCAACGCCTCGTGGGCCGCTGACGCTGTGTCGACGAGGGTAATGGCTCCCGGGAACATGATTACCGGCAGTTCGGCGAGCTGTTCCTTGTTGATGCTTATGATATAACCCGATTTGTCCATAGAGACTACAAAGTTAGTCAAACTCCACCAGCCCGCATATGAATTAACGTTTTTTAATCAAGCGAAGCTGCATCGCGGGGATGGGTCTTTAAGGTCCTTATGGTCTTTAGGGCCCTTAGGGCTGGCGTCAGCCGTTAAGTTTTTATTAATTTTCGCCCGGAGCGGGGCCGGGAAAAGAATATGTCGTATTTTTGCAGCATGGATAAACGAAGTGTCAGAATATTGGTCGTGGACGACGAGGAGGCTATCCGCGAAGGCCTCTGCGAGTACCTTAGGCTCGAAGGCTACCGGGCCGACAGCGCTTCCGGCGCAGAAGAAGCCATACGCATGGGCCCGCGAAACTACTCTCTCCTTCTGCTGGATATAATGATGGAGGGTATTGACGGATTCGAGCTGGCCCGGCGCATCCGCAGCGATGCCGCTACAGCATCGCTTCCAATCATTTTTCTTACGGCCAGGGACACCGACGACGATATGGTAGCCGGACTCCGTATCGGTGCCGACGATTATATCCCCAAGCCTTTCTCGATGAAGAACGTGATGGCGCGCATCGAGGCCGTGTTGCGCCGCAGCGGCGCGGCCGGCGCTTCGGAAAGCGGTGTTGTCTGCGACCGGGCGACTCTCTCCTGCCGCGTCGACGGCCGCGAGATCAGACTCCCCCGCAAGGAATTCGAGATTCTTGCCCTGCTCCTGGACAATCCCGGCAGGATTTTTACCCGCCAGGAGCTCATGGACCGCATCTGGCCCGAGAACGTGGTTGTCACGGACCGTTCCGTCGACGTCCACATCACGCGCCTGCGCTCCAAAATCGCTCCTCACGGCAGAAACATCGTGGCCCGCTCCGGTTATGGCTATGGCTGGCAGTGACTTTTCATTCGGCAAGTTTTCCTTCCAGATGAGGATGTTCCTCATGCTGCTGGGCCTCTGCTGGCTACTGGCGGGAACGTTCATGTTCTTCCAGTACCACCGTGAGAAAGAGTACAAGACTACTCTGCTGAACACACGCCTGCAGATGCACAACGCCCGCCTGCTCGACAACCTGCGCACGGGCGAGTCCATCGCCGGCATCGTGGCCCGCATCAGCGCCCCCTCGGAGGACCTGCGCGTAACCCTTATCGGAAGCGACGGCCGCGTACTCTACGACAGCCGCAATCCCGCGCCGGCGACCGACCACAA
>USGZ01000198.1 GCA_900554265.1 uncultured Porphyromonadaceae bacterium | reverse complement strand
GCGGCGCAGTGTCTGGACGCAAGCGTCAGCCTCGGCATAGGCGACTGCCTGGCACTCCCCTTTGCCGACGGCTCGTTCGACTGCGTCACCTGCGCCTACGGAGTGCGCAACTTCCAGGACCTGAGCGCGGGCTACCGCGAGATGCTGCGCGTGCTGCGTCCCGGAGGACGGATCGTGATCCTCGAACTGTCCACGCCCTCGTCGGCGCTCGTCAGGCCGTTCTACAAGCTCTATACCCGCGGAGTGATCCCCGCTGCCGGGCGACTCGTCTCCAAAGATGTCCGCGCTTACAGCTATCTGCCGGAATCGATCGCCGCCGTGCCCCAGCGCGGGCAGATGTGCGCCCTGATGGCCGAAGCGGGCTTCGCGGAGACACGCTATATAGCAATGACATTCGGGACCTGCTGCATCTACACTGCGGTCAGGCCCCAGGAATAAACCGTAAATCCAAATACTAACCCTCTCAAAAAAACTACCCGAAATGGCAAACAACAATCCCAATGAAATAAAGATCGAACTCTCTCCCGAAGTGGCCAAAGGCATCTACTCGAATCTCGCCGTGATCTCCCACGGCGCCAACGAGTTTTTCCTCGACTTCATCACAATGGCCCCCAACATGCCCCAGGCAAAGGTGCAGTCGCGCATCATCATGACTCCTGAAAACGCCAAGAACCTCCTCGGCGCCCTCATGGAAAATGTCAAGAAATATGAGGCCACCTTCGGCGAAATCCGTCCCAAACGTCCGGTCAACGGCGGAGGCAACCCCGGCGGAGGCGAGATCCCCAACCCCTTCATCATGGGCGGCAAAGCCTGAGACGCTTAAAACATACACTCCTACATAACCGTCAGTCATCATGATTGAAAACAATTTCACCATCTACAACACGCTGACCCGCACCAAACAGCTCTTCAAGCCCCTGCACGAGGGGAAGGTGGGGATGTATGTCTGCGGTCCGACCGTCTACGGCGACGGCCATCTGGGCCACGCCCGTCCGGCGATCACCTTCGACGTGCTCTTCCGCTACCTGCGTCACTTAGGCTACAAGGTGCGCTACGTGCGCAACATCACCGACGTGGGCCATCTCGAGCACGACGCCGACGACGGCGAGGACAAAATTGCCAAGAAAGCGCGCCTCGAACAGCTTGAGCCGATGGAAGTGGTGCAGTTCTACCTCACCCGCTACCATCACGCCATGGAGGCCCTCAACGTGCTGCCGCCCAGCATCGAGCCCCACGCCTCAGGCCACATCATCGAGCAGATCGAGTACATAAAGAAAATACTCGACGCCGGCTATGCCTACCAGAGCGAGGGCAACGTGTACTTCGACGTCCGGAAGTTCAACCGCGACTTCGGCTACGGACGCCTCTCCGGCCGCAACATCGACGAGTTGCTCGCCACCACCCGCGCCCTCGACGGCCAGGACAGCAAGCGCAATCCGGCGGACTTCGCCCTCTGGAAAAAGGCAGCGCCCGAGCACATCATGCACTGGCCCTCGCCCTGGAGCGAAGGCTTCCCCGGCTGGCACCTCGAGTGCTCGACAATGAGCGAGAAATACCTCGGCGAGACTTTCGACATCCACGGCGGAGGCATGGACCTCAAGTTCCCCCACCACGAATGCGAGATCGCCCAGAGCGTGGCACACAACGGTCATCCCTCCGTGCACTACTGGATGCACAACAACATGATCACCATCAACGGCAAGAAGATGGGCAAGAGTCTGGGCAACTTCATTACCCTGGACGAGTTCTTCACCGGCTCGCACGAACTCCTGGCCCAGCCCTACTCGCCGATGACCATCCGCTTCTTCATCCTCCAGGCCCACTACCGCGGCACCGTCGACTTCAGCAACGAAGCCCTCCAGGCCGCCGAGAAGGCCCTGGAGCGCATGACCGACGGCTACCGCCGCCTGCAGGGCCTCAAACCCTCCGCCGACGCTCCCGGGACCGCCGACGCCATCGCCGAAATCCGCCGCAAGGCCTATGAGGCCATGGACGACGACCTCAACACGCCCGTACTCATCGGTGTGCTCTTCGACGCCGTACGCCTCATCAATCAGGTCAACGACGGTACCGCCCGCGCAACCGAAACGGATATCCGCGAGCTTAAGGAGCTGATGGACACTTTCCTGGTCGACATACTCGGCATCAAAATGGAAGCCGGAGCCGACAGCGCCGGAACAGATACCGAAGCCTACGGAAAGGCCATGGACCTGCTGCTCGAAATCCGCTCCCGCGCCAAGAGCGCCAAGGACTGGGCCACGTCCGACCTGATCCGCGACCGCCTCAACGCCGCCGGCTTCGACATCAAGGACACCAAGGACGGCGTCGAATGGAAAATCCGCCACTGACGCCCATATTAATAACAAAATAGCCGCCCATCCAGGCGGCTATTTTTGTTCTAAATCGGCCTCCAGGAATCCATCCCGATCAATCGGGATTAATCATGATTAGTCGAGATGAATCAAGAAAAACCGATATAATCAAGGGAGCGGCCGCCCCTAATATCTGACGCCAAGTACCTAATACCTAAAGCCTAAAACCTAACCCCAAAGCCTACCCTTGCGGGGATGGGAAAAATTTCGTAACTTTGCGGTCCAAATCCAATAGTGGACAGATTTGGCTGATTGCAACCACTAATTAAAAAAATGCTAAAATGAACTACCTTTTTACTTCCGAATCTGTGTCCGAAGGGCATCCCGACAAGGTTGCCGACCAGATTTCCGACGCAATCCTCGATGAATTCCTCGCACGCGACGCCCAGTCCAAAGTGGCCTGCGAGACTCTGGTGACCACAGGCCAGGTGATTGTGGCCGGCGAAGTGCGCTCGGACAGCTACATCGACATCCAGGACACGGCACGCCGCGTAATCAACGAGATAGGCTACAACCGACCGGAGCTCGGCTTCGACGGCAATTCCTGCGGCATCCTCTCTGCAATCCACGAACAGAGTCCCGACATCAACCGCGGCGTAGAGCGAAGTGACGTCGAGGCCCAGGGAGCCGGCGACCAGGGCATGATGTTCGGCTACGCCACCAACGAAACGCCCCTCTACATCCCCCTGACCCTCGCCCTGAGCCACGCCCTGATGATGACGCTGGCCGACATACGCCGCGAGGGCCTCGAAATGACCTATCTGCGACCGGACGCCAAGAGTCAGGTGACGGTCGAGTACGGCGAGGACCACCGCCCCATACGCGTCCACACGATTGTCCTCTCCACCCAGCACGACGAGTTCATCGACGCCGCGGCCGAAGGCATCAGCCAGGAGGAAGCAGACCGGCGCATGGTCGACATCATCCGCCGCGACGTGGAGCAGATTCTCATCCCCCGCATGCGCGCAGCCCTGCCCGAAAAGGTCAACGCCCTTTTCGACGGCAGGGAGAAGCTGTTCGTCAACCCGACGGGCAAGTTCGTCATCGGCGGTCCCCACGGCGATACCGGCCTGACTGGCCGCAAGATAATCGTCGATACCTACGGCGGTCACGGCGCCCACGGCGGCGGCGCCTTCTCCGGCAAGGACCCCAGCAAGGTCGACCGCTCGGCCGCCTACGCGGCGCGCCATATCGCCAAGAACATGGTCGCCGCCGGCATCGCGGACCGCATGCAGGTACAGGTGGCCTACGCTATCGGCGAGGCGCGTCCGGTCAGCATCCACGTCGACACCTACGGCACCGCCAAGGTGGCGCTGAGCGACGCCGAAATCGCCGCCCGCATCGACAGCCTCTTCGACATGCGTCCCTACGCCATCGAGCGGCGCCTGAAGCTCCGCAATCCCATCTACCGCGAGACGGCATCCTACGGCCACATGGGCCGCACGCCGCGCACCGTCACCAAGACCTTCCGCGACCACGGCTGCGAGCCCTTCCAGCGCACCGTGGAGCTTTTCACATGGGAAGCCCTGGACGCCGTACCGGCCATCAAGTCCGCCTTCGCCGACGTCCTCCCCGCCTGACGGTACCGACACATTCAGAAAAGCACCCCGGAGCGGGCAGTGGATATGGCACTGGTCAGCGGCATTCCAGAACCGCAGATTATGGAAGTGAAACAAA
>USGZ01000197.1 GCA_900554265.1 uncultured Porphyromonadaceae bacterium | reverse complement strand
GCGGCCGCCATAAAGCATTGGAACCCAGCGGATGCTCCGGGGAACATCACTACGCAGAACGTACAAAGGCGCGCCAACACATGGAAAGGCGGTTTTCAAAACCGCCGGCCTACGGAGAAGACTCTCGGTCCGGGGCCGGCTGTTGGTAACAGCCTTTCCATATCGCCCGCGCACCACGCAGTTGGGTGTATGCGGTCCGCACAAACATCCCCTATCCGCAAAAAAGCAAAAAACGGCAACGTGACGTGAAAATTTTAACTCCCTGCACTTGTCTGAAAGCAAAAAAAACACTAACTTTGCATCCGCAAAACAGACCAGGGAAAGATGCCGGAGTGGTCGATCGGGGCGGTCTCGAAAACCGTTGTGCCCTTACGGGCACCCAGGGTTCGAATCCCTGTCTTTCCGCAAATAGAAGGCTGCAAGTCATCAACTTGCAGCCTTCTACCATATGAAAGGCGAAGATGGAAACCCCAGGGTTTGCAATCGCTTTAGGGCATCGGCACCGCAGCGGAGCAATTTATTGCGAAGTGTTTGCGAAGCGAGACTCCCCACCTTTCGCAAAAGAGCGGCAAATTATATCTAACGCAAGAAAATCAATATGGAAATATATATAGTCACAGATTTGGTCCCTACGGCTGATGGGCTGGAATTCAATGCAGTCTATGCTTTCAGGTCCCGGACGAGCGCGAAGCGCTACACTGAATATATGGGCATTTCGCATCCCGGGCATGAGCTAATCCTTACGCCGGCTACGGTTTCCGCCGAAGCCGCGACCGTACAGGTCGTTACGCTCATGGGGGCTGGCGGTTATGTCGACACTAAAGTTTTCGACGACTACGAGGATGCGCGCGATTACGTAGCCGACGTAAAGGACAGCCGTACGGACGTAAAGCCTGAGCATGATATAGCCCGCATCCGGGCGCGCTTTTCGCCTTCCCTCATCCACGAAGGCTTCGCCTGAGTCCCCGCGCAATCGCATGGGAATCCGGGCATACCGAAGCGATACATCGGTCCCGTCATCAGCCTTATTTCAGGTGCAGAGTCTCAAGGAAGCGGTCGACAGTCGCCTTATCGCCCGAATATTTTCCCGCATCCTCGCTCAGCTTGCAAGTATCGCAGTAGAAAGGCCATGATTCTGTGATTTTCACGGCAATAAGCTTGACGACTATGTTCATCGGACGGACGCCGTCGAAATCGTTGGTGAAGTGCGTGCCGATGCCAAAGGAGGGTATGCACTTGTCCTGCGCATAGCGCTGGACGGCGATGGCGCTGTCGACGTCCAGTCCGTTGCTGAACACAATCTGCTTTGTCCGCGGATCGATGTTAAGGCTGCGGTATTTGGCTGTTATCAGGTCGAGTTCCTCGAAATTGTCGCCGCTGTCTACCCGCAGCCCCTTGAACATATTGGCATAGTCCTCGGAGAAGTTCAGACTGAAAATCCGCCAGCCGTAGGTGTCGTAGAGGAATGTGCCGAGGGCGCCGCGATAGGTGTTCGCCCAGGTCTTCATGGCCAGGTAGTTGGCCATCTGCGGGCCGTACATGCCGGCAATGGCGCAGATAAGCTCGTGGGCCATCGTTCCTACGGGCACGAGGTCGTACTTCATTGCGAAGTAAACGTTGCTGGTGCCGACGAACTGCCCGGGGCCGCTCATGGCTTCCCGGCAATCTCTCATGGCCCTTATGGCCGTGTCCTGAGCGCTGAAAGAGGCCCGGCGCCGCGTGCCGAAGTCGCTGAAGGAGCACCCCGCCTCAATCATGCGCCGCGCCTTGGCGTAGGACCTGGCGTAGTAGGCTTCGTAGTCGAAGGTCCTGTCCTCCCCCGTCATGATGTAGTAAAGCTCCGAGACTATCGCCAGCACCTTCACTTCGAGTAAAATTGTATCGCTCCAGCTACCTTCAAAAACGATATCGAGATGCCCTTCGGCGTCCTCCCCGACGGTCACCCAGCGGCTGTCGTAGCGGAAGCCCTTGAGGTAGCTGTAGAACCACGCCGGAATATAGGTGCAGCGGCGGCGCATGAAGGCAATCTCCTCGTCCGTAATCACCACCGACTCGAGCATCCGTATCTGGCGGCGCAATTCATCGGCGAAGCCCGGAGGGTAGACCGTGCGGTTGCGGTCGTTGAATCTGTATCTGACCTGCGTACGCGGGAAGTTCATGATTACCGCGCAGCACATCGTGAATTTGTAGAGGTCGTCGTCAGTGAAGTGTCGGATTATCTGGCGCATGTGGTATATATAGGGAATGTGTCGCTGTAGAAATAACGACCCGCAGGGAAAGATGGTTGAAATCCGGACAAGAGAGGCAATAAAAATCCGGCCGCAGGTCCTTGGTCGGGAACTCTGCGGCCGGGAGGGATGTAGAATGCTGCTGTTTCGCTAAGTTCGGGTGCGGGACGCTCCTGCCTTCACGTCCGTCACGATATCTTGGAAATCTTGATGGCGGTACCTCCGCTGAGGGCCTGCTTGATTTCCAAAACGGTCGAGGCGTCGACGTCCTTCTCCACTATTTCCACGGGATAGGGATTGGATGCTATGTCGGCACCGGCGCCGTCCTTGTAGATTACGGCATGGTAGCGGCATCCGGGGTCGAGGAACGACAGGTCGATGTGCGCCGTGCGGGCGCGGTTGCCCGTAGCGCTGCCGATATACCAGTCGTCGCCGCCCTTGCGCTTGCGGGCCACGGTGACGTACTCCCCTATCTCGGCCTCGGGATAGACCGTGCGCTCCCAGTCGACGGGACAGTCGACGATGAAGCGGAATGGCTCCGGATTGGCCTCGTAGTTCTCGACGGCGTCGGCGGCCATCTGGAGCGGCGAATAGAGGATTACGAAGAGTGCCAGTTGCTTGGCAAGGGTGGTGTTGACGTGTGTCTGCGGCATGGCCGGGTTCTCGAAGCGGAAAATCACAGGCGTGAAGTCCATCGGCCCGGCGAGACCGCGCGTGAAGGGCAGCGTAACCGTATGGTCCGGCGGATTGCCTCCTTCGGGATTCCAAGCGTTCCATTCCTGGCCGCGCACACCTTCCTGGGTCATCAGGTTGGGATAAGTGCGCTGGAGGCCTGTCGGAATCACGGGCTCATGGTTGTCGATGGCCAGGCCGTAGCGGGCGGCGGTCTCGATAACCTTGCGGTAATGGCGCACGCCGAACTGGCTGCTGTGGCGCTCGCGGTTGTCGAGCAGGTCGCCTACGTAGCCGGTCTTGACGTAGTGCATGCCGTTGTCCTTGTAGAGCTGCATGCCGTCGGTCATCTGGCGCTCGTAGTTGGCGATGCGTCCGCCGGTCTCGTGGTGGCCGATGAGGGCCACGCCCTTGTCGGCGCCGTATCGGCATATTTCGGCGATGTCGAAATCGTCGTAGGGGCGCGTGTAGGAGAAGTCCCAGGTAATCCAGTCCGGGTTCCAGCCCTCGACGAGCACACCCCCGAAGCCGTTGTCGGCGGCGAAGTCCATGTAGCGCTTCACGTTCTCAGTGGTGGCGCCATGGCGCGGGCCGGCCTCCCAGGTCGCCGTCTTCATATGGTAGCACCACCAGATGCCCACGTATTTCTGCGGCTTGCAGAAGTCGGAGGCATTGTCTATGCGGCAGGGCTCGTTGAGATTGAGCATCAGGCGGCTCAGGGCCAGGTCGCCGGCATTGTCGGCGATGATGAGCGTGCGCCAGGGCGATACCCGGGTATCGGTGACGAACACCTTCTCGCCCGTCGACCAGGGCGTCAGGGCGGCACGCAGGGTGTTGCTGCCGGGCGTGGCCTGGACGTTCATGGCGGCATAATCCGTCAGGTTGGCCTCGTGGAGAGCCATGTGCAGGCCCTCGGCGGTGCGGATGGTCACGGGCGTGCTCGCCCAGCCGATGCTGTCGATGGGCAGCCGGCGGAAGAGACCCTCGTAGAAGCGCAGGCCCTCCACGGGCAGCGACCATGATTCATGAGCGGCCGGAAAGGCGAATTCGGTAATCTCGTCGTCGATGACGAAATCGCCGAGCCCCTCCTGGCGTGGAAACTCGTAGCGGAAGCCGATGCCGTCGTCGAACACGCGGAATACCACGGCAATCCGTC
>USGZ01000196.1 GCA_900554265.1 uncultured Porphyromonadaceae bacterium | reverse complement strand
CCTGCCCGGTCGACGTGGCCCTGATCAACTGCTCGCTGCCCGACGAGGAAGGCAACGTGAGCTTCGGCGTGTCGGCCGACCTGGCCACCAGCGCCGTAGAGTGCGCCCGCACCGTCATTGCCCAGATTAACCCGAATATGCCCTTCTCCTTCGGCGATCCGGTGATTCCTCTGTCGCGGCTGGCCGCGGCGGTCTATGTCGACGAGCCCCTTGTCGAGGTGCCTACGCCCGAACCGACGCCCGACGAAATCGCCATCGGCAACCATATCGCCGAGCATATCCCGGACGGCGCTACCCTCCAGATAGGCGTAGGCGGCATCCCGAACGCCGTACTCCGCGCCCTGCGCGACCATAAGCACCTGGGGCTCCACACGGAGGCCATGACCGACGGCGTGCTGCCCCTGCTTGAGGCCGGCATCATCGACAACAGCCTCAAGCGCGTCTGTCCCGGCAAAAGCGTGGCCTCGCTGGCCCTGGGCTCCAAGGCCCTCTACAGCCGCATGGACCGCAATCCCGACATGATTTTCAAGGACGTGGCGTGGACAAACGATCCTTTCATAATCGCCTCGAATCCCCGCGTGGCGGCGATAAACTCCTGCCTGGAAATCGACCTCACCGGCCAGATTTGCGCCGACAGCATCGGCACGCGCATCTACAGCGGCATCGGCGGACAGCACGACTTCGTCTACGGTGCCTCGCGCAGCGAGGGAGGCGTGTCCTTCCTGGCCATGCTCTCCACGAGCCGCCGCGGCGACAACAAGATAAAGCCTGTGCTGACGCCCGGCGCCGGAGTCGTCACCACGCGTTTCCAGACCAACTATGTCGTCACGGAGCACGGCATCGCCGACCTGCGCGGCAAGGACCTGGCCCAGCGCGCCCGCCTGCTCGTAGGGCTGGCCGCGCCGCAGTTCCGCGAGGAGCTCGACCGAGCCGCCGTCGAGCGCTTCGGATATTCCTATCTCCGCCTGAAAAACTGACCCGAAATTTGTTATTCTGTCATACTTACATTCCCATCACCAACATGAACACACTCAAGACACTTACAGCCGCGGCGCTGGCCCTCGCCATGGGCACCGCTCCCGCGATTGCCCGCGAGGTCTCGCCCCAGGACGAGGTTATCCTCCACGCCTGGTCCTGGAGCCTCGACACCATCGCCGCCAACATGAAGACCATTGCCGAGGCCGGCTATGATTTCGTACAGACTTCGCCCGTACAGGCCTGTTACGTAGGCGACGGCGGCGGCATGGCCCTCTTCAGCCAGCCCGGCGACTCCGTCCAGGGCAAGTGGTACTACTACTACCAGCCTACCGACTGGACCATCGGCAACTACATGCTCGGCACGCGCGACGACTTCCGCGCCCTCGGCGACAGCGCCCTCAAGTACGGCGTCCGCATTATCGTCGACGTCCTCCCCAACCATACCGCCATCGACCATACCGCCGTGCTCCCCGGCCTCGACAATGCCGTCGGCGGCCACGAGAACCTCTACCACGCCAACGGCTTCACTCCCATCACGCAGTGGAACGACCGCTTCGAGTGTACTACCGGCGAGATGGGCGGCCTCCCCGACGTAAACACCGAGAACCCCGACTTCCAGCACTACTACCTCCAGTACGTCAACGACCTGATCAACCTCGGCGCCCGCGGCTTCCGCTACGACACCGCCAAGCATATCGGTCTGCCCTCCGACCCGCTGGACGCCAAATCCGAGCGCAATAACTTCTGGGACGTGGCCACAGGCCGCGAGGGCGTCGAGGGCCTCACCCTGATGATGCCCGACAGTCTCTACATCTACGGCGAGGTGCTCCAGGACCGCAACACCAAGGAGGCCGAGTACGCCGAGTACATGGACCTCACCGCCAGCACCTACGGCCACAACCTGCGCCAGGCCCTCGAGCAAGGCGCATACCTGCCCGAACTCGCCGACTGGGCCAATCCCGCCGGCGCCGAGCGCCTCGTAACCTGGGTCGAGAGCCATGACACCTACGCCAACGCCCACGAGTCGGCCCATCTGAGCGACGACCAGATCCGCGCCGGCTTCGTGTTCCTCACCGCCCGCAGCACCGGACATCCCCTCTTCTTCAGCCGTCCCGCCGGCAGCAGCCGCAGCAACTACTGGGGAAACAACCGCATCGGCGCCCGCGGCAACGACGAGTTCTTCCATCCCGAAATCGTGGCCGCCAACAAATTCCGCCACGCCATGTCCGGACAGCCCGAGGCCATCATGACCTCCGACAACGGCGCCCTGGTCGAAGTGGCCCGCGGCAGCAAGGGCCTCGCCCTGGTCAACTTCTCCGGCGAGCAGCAGACCGTCGACATGGCCACCGAACTCCCCGACGGCACCTACACCGACGCGGTCCACAACGCCACCTTCACCATCGCCGACGGCAAAATCCACGGCCACGCCGCCCCGAATGCCTCCTACATTCTATACACGGAATAGAAAGTAGCCGGGGTAACGCATGGGAGTCGGGGCGATACGCCCCGACTCCCATGTTTTTAGCGGCAACCGCGTTAAAATATGTTATTATTCATGCGGAAATATTGCCGTATGAACCGTTTTGCTTAATTTTACGAACTCAAACATACCTGCTGATACCTGAATACGGCTTTTGGTAAGCCGATTTCACCTTATCTCTCAAACAGACTATCATACTTAACCGGCTCTCCGAAGCCTAATATCACTTACTAATACTACATAACAAACGATGAAGAAAATCTTTACTCTCATTGTAATGGCACTCATCGGCCTCGCTTGCGGGATGCAGGCTTCGGCCGAAGCGTATACAGTGTACTTCTACAATCCTACTGACTTACCCACCCCTCATGTACATGTATGGGGAAATAGCGTTTCGTGCAATTATCCTGGCTACGAAATGACCTGGGATGAAAACATCGGTCTGTGGAAACTCTCACTTGATGCAGTTCCCACAAACTTCCTGATTGCTTTCTGCGAAAACGGGGATGTCCAAAGTCAGACCGTAGATTACACAGTTACAAACAACAATGTCTACGCTGTCGGGAAATTTGAGAATAACAAATATTCCGTCGTAGACCTCGGTGCTTTCGACGACACCGATCGTACCCTCTACTTCCAGAATACCAACAACCTCTCCTCTATTAATATGTACGCTTCTACCAAATATGGTATAGGAGACGACCAAACTGCAGAAAAATCTTGGACAGGTAATTGGCCCGGTATCCAGGTTCCTACCGAACAGGTCGCAGGGGACTTGTACAAAGTAACATTCAAGGCATACTTCCAGCCCAACACGATAGTTTTCAGTAACAATGGTAATGATAAAACTGCAGACATGGGCTTCGTAAACAATGGTGTATACACTGGCGACAGCAAGATTCTCGGCACTTACAACTACGGAGAACACACCATCTACTTCAACAATACCACGGGTTGGAATAGCGAGCAACTGGACCTCTACATCTTCACCGAGTACAACAGTGTAGCAACCGAATGGTCTGGCAACTGGCCCGGTACGACTCTCACCGAGACCGACAAGTGGGGCGTATACTCCTATACCTTCACCAGCTACCTCGAACCCACAGGGCTCATTATCAGTGAAAATGGTTCTGATAATAAAGACAAGAGAATCGACGTTGCTTTCAAAGATGGTTACCTGTATAATGGAAGTGGAATCGTTGGCGATTCTGAATATGTAACACCTGAGGCCATGAAGATTCACTTCCAGACTTCCACATGGAACACAGTCTACGTTCACTACTGGGGTCAGATTGAAAGCAAATGGCCCGGCGTACAGATGACTCCTGTTCAGCCCGCAACTGAAAACGGCATGATGCGCGAACAGTCCAAGCTATACGAGGCTGAAATTCCTGCCAATACAACCGGCATGCTTTTCAATAATGGCGAAAGTGATCAGACCAACGACTTCAGCGATATAAGCTCCGATCTCACTTACCTTGAGGACGGAAGCACCACCGGCGTCGAAGAAATCGAGGCAGCTGAGGACGTTGAGGCTGTTTACTACAACCTTCAGGGCGTACGCGTTGCCAATCCTGAAAACGGTCTTTACATCCGCGTAGCCGGCAACAA
>USGZ01000195.1 GCA_900554265.1 uncultured Porphyromonadaceae bacterium | reverse complement strand
GACTTTGGTTACGGTGGCGCCCTGGCGGCGGATAAAGATGCCGTTGGCGGGATTGGTCACGCGGACGCCCTGGAGGTTGTAGTATTCGACAGAAGCGTTGTCGGAGGTCTCGACGTTGTCGACACCGGCGGCAATCACGTCGTAATAGTCGGCGTAGACGATACGGATGTTGTTGCGGAGTTCGGAATCCGTATACTTGGAAGTCTGGATATATTCCAGGGGATAGCCGTGGGTGCTGTCGTAGGTGACAGTGCCCTTATACTCGGTGCGCCATTCGATTCCGTTTGCCTTGTCGGCGTCGATATAGCCAAGGTAGAGCTCGAGGAGCTTGAGGCCGAAGGCGTCGTACTGCACTGTGGTCTCCTCCAGCGAGGGTTCGTCGCGCTCTACGGTGCCGTCGTCCATAGTGTCGTAGTCGACCTCGTATTCGAGTTCGCTGTAGCTTCCGTACTGATCGAGTACGGTATAGTCGGCCCAGTAGTAATCCTCGTTGTTTATTGTGGAATTCACCTTATAGCCGCCGTCGTTGGCCTTATAGACAACATTGACGAAAACGTCACCGACATACGGATAGGTGTACTGCCTGAGGCCCTTGGCGCTCTTGAGGCGGTTTTCACCCATGAAGAAGCTGCTCTCTTCCGTATCGAAATCTACCAGCTGACCGTTGGTGCGCTCCCATACTACGTCGGTGAACCATGCTTCGACTTCGGGCTCGCCGTCGCCGAGGTAGGTCTGCTTGATGCTGTTGGCCTTCTTGTCGGCACCGTAGCCGATTTCTACCATGCTGCTGGAAACCCAGCCCTGGTTGTCGTAGTCCGAATACCACATGTCGACAATCTTGGTGATGTTGCCGTCGGCGTTGCGGGTAATCTCGGTCTTTTCGCCATTGAGGAGTTTCCATTCGCCGCTTTCCTGATGGAAGTAAGTGAGCGTGCAGACGAGAAGATTCTTGACGACGGTGTCGTAGGTGTACTCCTGCTTGCTGTAGGGGGTGTTGTTAATCTTGTCGTAGGTAGTCATTCCGATGCAGCGGCCCTCGCTGTCGTAGATGTACTCGCAGAGTTCGTACTCGGTGGTATAGCTGGTCGGATTGCCTGCGGCGTTGTAGGTGAAGTGGCGGTCGGAATTGAGAATCCACTGCTCTACTCCGGGGTTTTCCCAGTCCTCACCCCAGTTATATTCCCTGACGGTGGCGGCACGCCAAAGCTGCTGCGACTCGGCGCGGCTGATGTTGGCGATAGTTGCGGCACGGCTCGCAGCTACGGCTTCAGGAAGATGACGGGTGCCGAAATTGACGAAGCGTACGGCGCCGGCGTTCTGTGCGGCCATGGAGGAAAAGCTGATGGCCGCAGCACTCAAAAGAAGTAAAAGTTTCTTCATACTATAGTTTTTGAAATATGGGCGCAAAATTACTCAAAAACTTTCATATTCAGGTACCCCAAACGTCAGAAATCCATCTGTTTCGCCCATGATATCTTACAATATCTTACAATCCGCTTTCTTCCGACTTCCCGGGGGAGTCAGGCGCAGGCTCGATATGGGTGGTTACATGCACTTCCATGCCGGCCAGGGCATTGCAGATATTGGTCTCGGCAAGGGTGGCGATGCGGTGGGCGTCGCGCACGTTCATATCGCCGTCGACCTTGATGTGCAGCTCGACGTAGGCGTCGTTGCCGCTCTTGAATGTACGCAGACGGTGCCAGGTCCTGATGCCTTCGGTGTGCCCGACGGCTTCTTCGATTTTCTTGCATTCCTCAGGCGACAGCGAGCGTCCGAGGAGCTCACCCAAAGCCGGATAAAGCATCTTTACACTCACCACGGCGATAATAACCGATACTATCAGGGCCGCAACCGGGTCCAGGACTCGCCAGGACTCGCCCAGGAACATCGCCCCGGCCACGCCCGCAAGGGTGGCCACCGAGGAAAAGGCGTCGCTGCGGTGATGCCAGGCGTTGGCCTGGACGGCCTCGCTGCGGATGCGGCGGCCGGCCCGCATGGTATAGTGGAACAGCCATTCCTTGCTGACTATCGAGGCCGCGATGATAACGAGGGCAAGCGGCGCTGGCCGTGGAATCACCTCACCTTTGCAGACGAGGATTATCCTGCCGATACTGTCGACAAGCATCCCGGCGGCAACCGCCATAAGCGCAAGCGAAAGAATAGCTGCGGCGAGGGCCTCGTAGCGCCCGTGGCCGAACTGATGGTCCGAGTCCGGGCTCTTGCGGGCGATGCCGACCATGAAGATTACCACGATATCGCTCAGAAAATCGGAAAAGGAATGGACGCCGTCGGCCACCAGAGCCGAACTGCGTCCGAAGATGCCTCCCAGGACCTTGGCCAGGCCCAGGAAAGCGTTGATCCAGAAGCCTACCCAGGTAACATGACGGGCCACGCGCACCGCTTCCTGCCGGCTGTCGGCCGCGGTCTGTTGAGTACTCATTGCCGGAATCTTACAGGCACGTCAGGGCACCGGTCGTGGAATCCATCATATAGCCGGCCACGCGCACGTCGGCGGCCATCAGCGGATGGTTGCGGATAAGGTCGACGGTTTCCTGGACGGCAGCCTCGCCGTCGTCGAAGCCGTGAAGCCAGCTGTCCAGGTCTATGCCGCAGTGGCGCATCAGGTTTATGTGTTCCTCGGAAATGCCGCGTGCGCGCATCAGATGCAGCATCTCCGCGGCGTTCATGCCCTGCACGCCGCAGTTCGTGTGCCCGATTACCATAATTTCCTCGACTCCGAGCTCATATACCGCAACCAGGAGCGAACGCATGGTAGAATCGAAGGGATTGGTGATGGTGCCACCGGCGTTCTTGATCATCTTCACGTCGCCGTTGCGCAGCCCCAGGGCAGCAGGCAGCAGCTTGACAAGCCGCGTGTCCATGCAGGTTACGATTGCGATTTTCTTGTCCGGATATTTCGAGGTCTCGTATTCGCGGTATCCTCCGGATTCCACGAATTCCTTGTTGAAGTTCAGTATCTCGTCGATCATTGCTGTAGTTTTTCCATATCAAGGGACCACTGGGGCCAGCCGCCCAGGTCCGCACCGCAAAGGTACAGAGAAAAAACTGTTCCGCCGCCAATAATCGGCAATAATTTTCATTGTATTCCCGGTAACGGACAGAATCCTGGTGAAGGAGCAGGTCGCGGTATGGAATAAAAGTAGTAAATTTGCGGACTGAAACTCTTACAGCTTCGGCATATCCGATAAATACTATGCTACATACAATGAAACGTGCAATTCTTCGACTCTGCGCGGCCGCCATCCTTCTCGGCGCCGGAATTACGGCCTCGGCCCAGTTCAATCTCGGAAAAGTCATAAGCAGCGGCACCAAGATAGTCAGCGCCGCCACCCTTACCGACGAGCAGATGGCCGACTATGTCCGCGAATCCGTCGACTGGATGGACCGCAACAATCCCGTGCTTCCGGAGGACGACCCCTATACCGTCCGCCTTCGCAACCTTACCGCCGGAATCACCGAGGCCGACGGCATTCCGCTGAACTTCAAGGTCTACAACGTTGTCGATGTCAATGCATTCGCCTGCCCGGACGGTAGCGTGCGCGTTTTCGCCGCCCTGATGGACCTGATGAGCGACGACGAACTCCTCGGTATCATCGGCCATGAGGTCGGACACGTGGCAAAACACCATTCAAAAAACGCATTCAAGACAGAACTCATGACCGGCGCCCTGAAAGACGGCATAGCATCGGCCGGAGGCGTGGCAGCAGCCCTCACCGAATCGCAGCTCGGCCAGCTGAGCCAGTCGCTCATCAATGCCAAATATTCCCAGAAACAGGAAAAAGAAGCCGACGATTACGGATATGAGTTCCTGAAATCGCACGGCAAAAATCCCTGGGGCATGGTTCAGGCATTCGAGAAGTTCCAGAAAATGGAAGCCGAATCCGGTGCATCGTCATCATACATCAACAAGATGTTCTCTTCTCACCCCGAAACGACCGAGCGCATCAAGCGCATGACCGAACGCTGCGAGAAGGACAAGATAGCCCGCCCCGCCGAAAAAACCGAATCCGCAACAAAATCGGAATCCACGACGAAATCGAAGTCCGGATCAAAGTCGAAATC
>USGZ01000194.1 GCA_900554265.1 uncultured Porphyromonadaceae bacterium | reverse complement strand
CCGCCTCTCTTTTTGCGCTAAGATTACAAAACCTATCGCGCTAAGATTATATAATTTATTATAACTTATATAATTTATATAAAGTTAGAATGCTGTCTATCAGCCGCCTCTCAGCCGAGCGTTCCTTGCTTGAGGTCCTCGACGTAGCGGTCGATGCGGGCCATCTGCTCGTGGATGCGGATTGTCTGCGGGCAGTGCGGCTCGCATTCGCGGCAGGCGATGCAGTGGTTGGCCTGGCGCAGGCGCGGCACACTGCGGTCGTAGCCGATGAGGAATTCGCGGCGCGCCTTCTCGAAGTCGTCCGCTTCGGAGTTCAGAGGCAGTTTGCCGGCGTCGAGACACTTGTTGTAATGACGGAAGATGCCGGGAATGTCCAGCCCGATGGGGCAGGGCATGCAGTAGGCGCAGCCCGTGCAGGGCACCGTCGGATAGCTGTGGATTTCGCGGGCGCACTCCTCGAGCATGGCCAGTTCGTTGTGGTCGAGCGGGCGCAGCGGGCAGTAGGTCTTCAGATTGTCCTGCAGGTGCTCCATGTAGGTCATGCCGCTCAGCACCGTCAGCACCCCTTCCGGCGTTCCGGCAAAGCGGAAGGCCCAGGAGGCGATGCTTTCCTGAGGCGAGCGCGTGAGAAGGCGTTCGTTGAGGTGCTCGTTGAGCGTGGCCAGGCGTCCGCCGAGAAGCGGTTCCATTATAACCGCCGGAATGCCGCGCCTGACCAACTGGTCGTAGAGGTAATGCGCGTTGTAGGGGCTGAGTTCCGACGCCTCGCAGTAGTCGAGGTAGTTGTACTGTATCTGCACGAAGTCCCAGTGGACCTCGCCTCGGTCGTGCATTGCGAGAAGTTCGTCGTAGACGCGGCCGTCGCCGTGGAAGCTGAAGCCCAGGTTGCGTATACGTCCGGCCTCGCGCTCGCCCTTGAGGTAGTCGAGCAGGCCGTTGTCGATGAATCGCTTGCGCACGTCGTCCCAGCCGTTGCCGATTCCGAGGCAGTGCAGCAGATAATAGTCGAAATAGTCCGTCTGCAGGTTCTCCATGCTTTTGTGGTACATGTCGATCGAGCGCTGCAGGGATTCTTCCGGAGTTGCCGAGCTCCCCGGAATGGCGAAGTTGCTCATCTTGGTGGCCAGGTAGTAGCTTTGGCGCGGATGGCGGGCCAGGGCTATGCCCGTGGCGGCCTCCGACTTGCCCTGCAGATACGGCGGAGCAGTGTCGAAGTAGTTGATGCCGTGGGCAATTGCCGTATCGACCAGCTCGTTGACGGCTTCCTGGTCGATAATCTGTTCGCCGGGATGGGCGGGGTCGTCGACCATCGGCCAGCGCATGCAGCCGTAGCCGAGAATCGAAACCCGGTCGCCGTTGTCGGGATGGGTGCGGTAGGTCATTTCGCCTTCCGTCGGTACGGCGCCTGCAGAGCTGCCGGAGTCCGGGCCCTTGCAGGCGGCAAGGCCCGCAGCGGCGGCTCCGAGGCCGAGGCGGGCGAGGAAGTCGCGACGCGATATTTTCTTATCCATATTCTGATCTTAGAGAAGTCGTTGAACGGTATTGCCCTCTACATAAATGGCGCTGAAGGGGCGCGCAGGGCAGAGATTCTCGCAGGCGCCGCAGCCTATGCAGCGCTCGGCGTCGACGGCCGGAATCTTCGGCAGGCGGTCGTCGCCTTCCTGAGGTACCATGGTGATGGCGTGCGCGGGGCAATGGCGTGCGCAGGCTCCGCAGCTGGTGTGGTCTGCCACGGGCAGGCAGTTTTCGGAAATCCATACGGCGTGACCTATCTGCGTAAAGGCTTTCTCCGCGCGGGTAATGGGGATTATGGCGCCTGTCGGGCACACTTCCGAGCAGCGCGTGCATTCGGGTCGGCAGTAGCCGCGCTCGTAGCTGCTCTCGGGTTGCATCAGAGTGCCCAGGTCCGTCGACGGATGAAGCACCTCGTTGGGACAGACCGATACGCAGAGCTGACAGGCCGTGCATTGGCTTTCGAGATTGCGAAGGCTCCTGGCCCCGGGAGGCAGCACGCGCACGCGGCGCTGCGGCTTTTTCTTGTCGACAATCTCCGCCAGACCGCCGTCGACGGTCTTTTCCGCAGCCTGGACGCCCGCGGCGGCAGCCATGCCGGCCGCGATGGCCAGGAAACTGCGGCGTCCCTCGTCGGCAGTCGCCTTGGCGTCCGCCTTCTTTTCTGTCTTGGCGCTCCCGGCCTTGACGGCGCGGGGTTTGCGGCGCAGGGCGTAGTGGATGGCGCCGGTGGAGCAGTTGTCCAGGCAGTCCATGCAGACCACGCAGCGGCTCATGTCGATGTCGTGATTGTTCTTGTCGATGCACTGGGCCTTGCACTTGCTGGCGCACAGGCCGCAGCCGTTGCACTTCTCCATGTCGATTACCGGGCGGAAGAGCGACCATTTGCTGAAAATGCCGAGCAGCGTGCCTACCGGGCAGATGGTATTGCAGTATAGCCGGCCCTTCTTCCAGGCCAGGAAGCCGAGAATCACGAGGGTCAGCGCGGCGATGCCGAGAGTCAGGCCTCCGCGCAGCCATACTTCGGTGCTGTAGAAGGCATAGCTGTCGGCTCGTTCGGCCATGTAGGCCAGCGCGTTGTTGCCCCAGCCCCAAAGTGGGCCGAGGATAGTCGAGGCGATGCGGCCGTAGGCGCTGTAGGGAGCCAGCAGCTCCACTATTATATTGACTCCGCAGACAACTCCGAGCAGAACCCCGACAGCCATCACGCCGAGCATAGTGTAGCGGAGAGCCGTATGTGCCTTGGAGTATCCGTACTTCGATTTCTTGCTGCGGTGGCCCAGGCGCGCGAAGCCGTCCTGCATGATGCCCAGAGGGCAGATTACGGAGCAGTAAAGGCGCCCGAAGAGCAACGTAAGCACAATCAGCGCTATGACCACGCCGGCATTGAGAGCCAGCAGGGCAGGGAGGAACTGAATTCTGGCCATCCAGCCGAACCATCGGTGGACGGTACCGGTGAAATCGAGAAAGAGCAGAGTGACAAGTATTATGCTAACAATCGCGAGCGTCTGCCTGATTCTTCTGAGCGGTTTGCCGCGGCGCCTGGAAGGTCTGTCCATATAAGCCGGTATATATTAATGTGTAACGGTCGGTTTTTCGGCGCAAAATTACTAAAATCCACAAAAATTATCCTTATAATTCTTCTTGCCTTATGATTAATTAGGATTTTACAAAGTCTGGCAGTCATCCCGGCATTGGAAGATTGCACCAGAAAATTAGCCGATATGGCTACGCAACAATAAATAAGAGTTAAATTCCGTGATTTCTTGCTGTAAAATTATGTTGTACAACATAAAATTTATAACTTTGCATCAAGTTTTTCATGGTATTAGATTTAAGGTGAAAAGATTATTCGTCGTGATGACGAGTAGTTTTTTTTTGCCCTTTTCCGAACTGCCTTCCCGCAGTCGTCCGATGCCTCAAAAGTGGCATAATAAGAAGAATTTATTGGCGAAATGGTCTAAATCGTAGTCCCGGAGGAATTTTTTCGGTCGGAATTTGCTAATTTTGTACTCCGGAAACAGTTAAACTTCTCGGATGAAAATTGCAGATATAGACTTGGGGCCTAAGCCTGTCGTTCTCGCACCGATGGAGGACGTCACCGATGCCTCGTTCCGACTCATTTGCAAGGAGCAGGGTGCCGACATGACCTACAGCGAGTTCGTGAGCTGCGACGCCCTTGTGCGCAACATAGCCGCCACGACGCGCAAGCTGCATATAGCTCCCGGCGAGCGCCCTACGGCAATACAGATTTATGGCCGCGAGGTAGAACCTATGGTAGAGGGCGCCCGGATAGTTGCCGAGGCTCAACCGGACGTGCTGGACATCAACTTCGGCTGCCCCGTGAAGAAAGTGGCGGGCAAAGGAGCCGGAGCCGGCATGCTCCGCGATATTCCCAGGATGCTGGAAATCACCCGCGCCGTAGTCCGCGCCGTCAGTCTCCCCGTGACTGTCAAGACACGCCTGGGCTGGGACTGCAACAGCAAGATAATCGCCACCCTGGCCGAGCAGCTTCAGGATTGCGGCATCCGCGCCCTTACCGTCCACGGCCGCACGCGCAGCCAGATGTACACCGGCGAGGCCGACTGGACCATGATCGCCCGGGTGAAAGAAAACCCGCGGCTCACAATTCCCGTAATCGG
>USGZ01000193.1 GCA_900554265.1 uncultured Porphyromonadaceae bacterium | reverse complement strand
GGCCTGATTTCGGGAATAGGCCGGTCGGCCATCAGCAGCTCCATGGCTTCGGGTATGACGAAGATGCTCTGCCGGTCCGTCGGGCGGATTTCCTCGAACCACTTGAACTTGGGCAGGTAGTAGGAACTCGGACGGGCCAGGAACAGAGGCGTCGCCTGTCCGGACGTCTGCGGCCACATGCGCACGCGCTCGGTCTGATTGTTGCGGAACCAGCCTTCGAGGAAGCTGCTCTCGGCGTTCACTATCTTGTTGATGGTGGAGTCGTTTTCTTCGGGGTACAGGATTATTTCCACATTGCCGTTCACCTCGACGCGCCTTATGGAGCCGTTCTCGAAGTGGGCGATCATCTCCTTGCCGCCTATCTGGTTGTAGTGCTCGCCGGTGAGATGCTGGGCCGTGAACGCCTGCTCCTTTACAGTGGCGCGCTCTATGGTGCTGTCGTTGAGCTTCACCTCGATTTCCTTGCCGAAAATCTGCTGCTCCTCGTTCCAGACTATGGGGTTGATGTACATGTGCAGCATCGAGTCGGCGCGGGTGAAGCGCATCGAATCGCATAGGCCCTGCATGTCGCGGCGGTAGAAGCGCACCCTCGGAAAGGCCACGGCGATATTGGTCGTGTCGACGCGCTGGCCGGCGGCTATGCCACGCAGGGTGTCCTCGCGGATTTCGACAGTGTCCATGCGCCGGAAGGTCTGGATATAGCGCGCGTGCAGGAAGAGCGTGTCCGCCTTGGAGTATTCGAGCAGCTCGGCGTGGCCGGTCACGAAGGCGCTGTCCGTGGCCTGGTCGAAGTAGCCGTAGTCGCCGCGAAGTTCGGACTTGTGGGCCGAGTCGGTCATCACGATGTTGCCGTATCCCTCGGCGAAGAGGTTCTTGCGGTCATAGTACATCGAGTCGGCCTCGACGGTCTGCCCCTGTGGCGTCACTACCTTCGAGCGGCGGTAGAGCGAGCAGAAGTTGCTGTCCGTGTCGTAGACGCCCAGGGTGGTGTAGACCGTGCCGCGCGAGTTGACGATTTCGCTCGGCGAGTGGAGCTCCGCCATGTGGGTGTCCGTGTTGTAGTATAGGGTGTCCGAGTAGATGTCCAGGGTATCGCGGCTGTTGCGGGAGTTGAGGTGTACGTCCAGGTAGAAGTTGGCCTCCTTGGTCGGCGGGGCGTACTCGCCCTTGATGGACGTCAGCCGGTTCTGCGGATCGGTAAGCGTGCCGCCGAATTCGTAGTAGCCTAATTCGATGGTCAGGTCGTAGACGAACACGTCCGTCTCCAGAGTAACGTCCCGGTTGCGGAGCACGACCTTGTTTCCGGCGTCGGCGTAGAGAACGGCGATTTCGGTCGGGCCGTCGTAGTTCAGCTCGTCGGCCGTAACCTCAAGAGTATCGCCCTGAATCATGCGTACATGCCCGAAGGCGTCCATCGATTCTGTCTCGGTCACGAAGTGGGCGCTGTCGCAGTACATCGTCATCGGACCCTTGGTGAAAACCACATCGCCGACAAGAACCATGAACGAGTCGCCCGGCTCCTTCTTCAGCAGGTCCGCGCGCTCGAGGAAAACGCGGTTGCCAGCGGCGCGGTCCGCCTGCGGTATCTGAGGCCGGATTTCAGGGCGCCGACGGTCCAGTGCGTTCGCCAGCAGGGCCGGCAAAAGCAGCAGAAGGATGCAGAAGTAGAACGAGCGCCGTTTCATCAGCCCGCGGGTGTATCTTCAGGAGAATCAGCGGTTTTTAATCCAGCCCTGATGCTTGAAGTCGCAGCCGCGCCAGCCGTCCTCGATGCGGACGTAGGTCTCGCGGATTTTCTTGGCCAGCCACTCGTTGATTACCTGCTCGTTCTGATGGGCCTCGTACATGTCCTTGATTTGCTGATAGTCGTCGGCGAGGTTGGCCTGATGGGCGTCGATGCGGCTGGTCAGGCGTACCATGGCCACTATTTCGCGGTCGCGCTTGGGGTCGCGCATGATGAAGGGCTCGGAGATGTCGCCGGGCTGCATCGAGGCGACGGTGCGGGCCACTTCCTGCGGCAGCTGGCTCATCTCGAAGCGCGTTGTGCCGTTGTTGTTGTTGACCATCACGCCGCGGCTCATGCGGGTGTCCTTGTCCTGGCTGACAAGGCGTACGGCCTCGTCGAAGTCAAGCAGATGCTTCTCGACTATATCGGCGCGTACGGTGTCCAGACGGTTCATGGCCGCTGTGAGATCGCGCTCGGCCACGCGCGGACGCAGCAGGATATGGCGCGTATTGATGCGGTCGCCGCGCTTTTCGATAAGCTGGATGATATGGAAGCCGTACTCTGTCTCTACGATTTTGGAAACTTTGTTGGGGTCGTTGAGGTTGAAGGCCACGGCGGCGTATTCAGGCACAAGCTGGCCGCGGCCCATGAAGCCGAGCTCGCCGCCGCGTATGCTCGAACCGGGGTCCTCGGAGTAGAGGATGGCAAGCGTCGAGAATTCGCTCTCGCCGCGATTCACGCGGTCCGCGTAGTCGCGCAGGCGCGACTTGACGTCCTCGATTTCCTGGCGCGGAATCATCGGGTTAAGTGTAAGAATCTGCACCTCGACCTGCAGCGGAACGTAGGGGATGCTGTCGGCCGGCAGGGCGTCGAAGTAGCGGCGCACGTCGCGCGGAGTTACCTTGAGGTTCTTGGTCAGGTTGGCGCGCACCTGCTGCACGCGCGAGCGGTTGCGCATGTTGGTGGCATAGTACTCGCGGATATCCGGGTAGGCCTTGCGGAAGTACTGCTCGACTTTCTCGCGCGAGCCCAGGTTGGTGACCAGGTAGTTCATCTGGGCGTCGACCTGCATCTGTATCATCGATTCCTGAACCTCGATGGTGTCCAGGTCGGCCTGGTGGAGGAACAGGCGCTCGATGGCGATTTCCTCGGGTATCACGCAGTAAGGGTCGCCCTGAATCTGCGTGCGGTCGCTGAGCATGTCGGCGTAGGCCTGTTCGATTTCCGATTTGTATATGGGCTCGTCGCCTATCATCCAGGCCACTTCCTCTATCACGTTCGACGGGGTGGCGGCGGAAGCGCCTGCGAGACTGCAGATTATGGCGGCGCTATAGAATACTTGTCTGAGGTTCATACCTTTGGGCTTTCAGTAATGAATGTTGATGCGTTGGAGCATACCGGTGTCTGTCTGAAATTCAAACATACTCAGATGCAAAGTTAAGGTTTTTCTGCTTAACAGGCTGTGTTATTCAGCAGAGATTGCCCTGCTATGCCTCAATATTAAAGTTTTTTATGATTGAACTCGCCGCTGACGCCGGACCTTGTTTGTTATATGGTAAATCATAAAATTTGACAGATATGAACTTCAACGCAGAATCCCTCAAGCAGGCCGGCGAGAATCTCAAGGACCGGTTCAACAACGAAGTAGTGCCCGAAACAAAGCAGACCGTCGACAATCTCAAGCAGAAGACCTCCGAAACCGTCGCAGGTCTTAAGGATAAGGTATCGGAAGCCAAGACTGCCGCAGCCGAAAAATCCGCCGGCGTGGCCGATAAGGTAAAGACCGCTACCGGTAACCTCGCCGCCAAGGGCGCCGACCTCCTCGACGAACTCGCCGACAAGGCACACGGCCTCGCCGACAAACTCAGCTCCAAAACCCCCGAAGTGAATTGATCTCAGGCAGCTAATCGCCTATACCCGTAGGGACGTACGGTTCGTGCGTCCTCTGATTATCAACGCGTTAAGGATGGATGTGCGGTCCGTGTGTCCTCTAATTATCAACGTGTGAAGACTGGAAGCACGAGCTGTGCGTCCCTACGTTTCGCTGTTTTGCAACTATTACTGTCCGCTAAACCATAACAATGCGAGTCCAACTTCCAGAACGGCAGAAGTTGGGCTTGCTTTTTTATAGGACAAGCCCCCTGAGTAGCTTTATGGGACTACGGGAGGCGATTCAGAGGCTTGTGCAAGCATGCTTTTCAGGTCTGCATCGGGCTGATTGAGGAACTTTTCGAGATTCAGGTAATACATCAGAACGATTCTGACGATTGTAGCCAGCCCGGAGAAGCTCCAACGCCTGTTCAATGTGCTTTGTAAGACCGAGAGTAACAGATTTGCAATGAGCGTGACCCATATCTGGATTTTTATGGCGTTGGCACTTTCACCATAATAGAAGTATCTCAGGGGGAAGTTCTGCTTGATCTGCTTGAAAAGAGACTCTATCT
>USGZ01000192.1 GCA_900554265.1 uncultured Porphyromonadaceae bacterium | reverse complement strand
CTGCCGGCACGGGGATCGGTGCGCGTCGCGGTATTTACCTTGTTCTGGATATAGGAGTTACGGACGGGGAAACTCTCGCTTGCCGATACTTCGACACGCAGGGCCGAGGGGCCGGCGATTGGCGCCAGGGTTATGTGGCTGTCCGAGTGGAAATCGCCGCCTGCTGTCGGGAAGGCTATCGACGGTACGCTGGGAGCTACTTCGGGTGTCGTGAACTCTACGGCCGGGCTGATGAGCTGCTCGCCGTTGCGGCTGTAGCGGGCGCGGGCGTAATAGTGCGTTGCGCCGGCAAGGGTGTAATCGGCTACGGTGTGGTTCCCCGTATGGGTATGGCGGTAGATTATGTCGTCGTCCTCGAAATCCTCGGTAGTGGAGATTTCGAGATTTACCTCGCGGTTCTCCATGGAGTAGGTGAAGGTCGGCGTGAGGCTGGCTGTGGTCTCGCCGGTGGCCGGAGTGAGGATGCGCAACTGGCTTACGGAGAATTCCAGGGGAGCGCTGATGCCGTCCTTATATCCTGTGGAGCAGGCGCGGACACGCCAGTACAGGGGCACGTCGAGGGGCAGTGGCAGGAAGCGCGACGAAGATATGGAGGTCTCGGTGGTGCTGCGTTGGTCGACGCGGCGGTTCATCTCGGCGTCGTAGGCGATTTCGACAACGTATTCGCCGGCATTTTCGACGGGTGTCCAGCTGAAATTGAACGGTGCCTCGACGGTCTGGCCTGCGGCGGCCTCGCCGGTCAGCGCGGGTGCCTCGAGCTGTCCCACGGGCTGTCCGGGGAGAGCCAGGGTGGACTCGTTGCCGTAGCGGTCGTAGGCGGCCACGGCGAAGCGGTAGCCGTAGAGATGCTTCTCGTCGATGGTGTATTCGGGCACGTAAGTTACGGCTGCGAGATATTCGGGCTGGCGCAGCATCTCGCTTTCGGTGAAAGTGGCCGGATAGCGGTAGACGGTATAGCGCATGTTGGGCTGGGCTGTCCAGCTCAGCTTGCTGCCGGACAGGGAGAGATTCTCGACGGCTTCCGGCACTGGAGCGGCGAGCCAGGGCATCGACGGCGGCAGGCACATGGTGGTGAAGGCCTTGCGGCGCAGGTAGTGTGCGAACAGAGGCGCGATGCGGTAGAGATACTTGGCCGAATAGAAGATGGAGCCGGGCGCGTTGTCGAGGTTATACTCGCGGTTGAGCATGATTTCGTTCACGTACTCCTGGAAGCTGCCGGCATTGGGGCCGCTGGCGTATTCGATGGCCGGAGCTGCGGGGAGGACTTCCTGCATTCGGGCGGCGGCGATGGCGGCCTCGGTGTCGCTCATGCCGGGCTGCTTCTCGGGCGCGCTGCTGGAGGCGTTGAGGTTGCTGATGCTGTGCGACACGAACAGATGGCGCTCCCACTTGTTGGCGACCATGCTCCACCATTTGGTGGCCTTGTCGTAGTCGGTACTGTTGCCGATGGTCCAGTAGATCTGGGGCGAGATGAAGTCCAGGTCCTGGTTGGAAACCCAGGCGATGGGGTCGGAGTAGATGTCGGCATACTGCCAGTCGGAGCCGGTGGGGCAGCGGGGAATGCCGTACTGGTTGGCCACGGAGTTGCTGGTGCAGGCGATGCCGGCGGGCGACACGCCGAAGCGTACCCAGGGTTTGGTCTCCTTGATTGTGCTGTAGACGGCCGCAATCATGCGGTTCACGTTGTCGCGGCGCCAGTCGCCGATGCTCAGCGTGCCGCCGGCGGCCTTGTAGGCGTCGTAGAGCGCGCCGTCGTGCGAGGTGTTGGTGCCGGACAGGTAGAAGTAGTCGTCGAAGAGAACGCCGTCGACATCATAGTTCTGGACGATTTCCCTGATGATGTTGCAGATCAGTTCCGTGACTTCCGGCAGACCGGGATTGAGAATCGAGGCGGTGGTGCCGTTGCTGCCGGTGACGTCGATGAGCCATTCGGGATGCGTGTCGCGGTAAGCGCCGGGCGTGCCGTCCCACTGGCCCTTGACGCTCTCGTAGCGGTAGGGGTTGATCCAGGCGTGGCACTCGATGCCGCGCTTGTGGCATTCCTCGATTGTGAAGGCCAGGGGGTCGTAGCCGGGATCCATGCCGCGCTCCTCGACAAGGTCGGAGCTCCAGGGCTCGTAGCTGCTGCGGTAGAAGGCGTCGCTGCGCGAGCGTACCTGGAAGTTGATGGCATTGAAGTTGTTTTCGGCCAGGGAGTCCAGAAGGGTAGTCATCTGGCTTTTCTGCTTGTTGATCTGCGACTGGTTGCCGGTGTTCGAAATCAGGGTCTGGGGCCAGTCGAGGCGCCAGACGGTAGCTACCCAGGCGGAGCGGAGTTCGCGGTCGGGCGGTGTCTGCGTCTGAGCCGGCAGAAGCTGGGGCAGCACAAGGGCCGCCGCGAGGACTATCAGTCGGAGTGCTTTATTCATTGTTTTTTCAGATAAGGTTACTGTTGTTCAGATATTTGTGATTGAATTGATTATAGTCAGCGTCTTATGGCGATGCCAAGGGGGCGCCGCGTATCGCAGTTGCGGCGCGTAAGCTGCCGGTAGTCGAAGTCGCGGCGCAGGGCGGTGGTATCCGTGTTGTTTTCCGCTACCAGCACAACGGTGCCCGCGGGATAGCCCGCGGCTTCGGCGGCGCTGTCGACAAGGCGGATGCGGTCGCCGTAGTAGAAATCGAGGGTGTAGAGCCTGAAAAGACCGCCGGTGTCCGGCTTGAGTATGAGTATCTCCGTATTTTCGTCAGCGGGGATGGTGGGAATCAGATGCTTGTCGCTGCGCGGATTGAGCACTGCGGGCATGATGCAGGAGATGTAGGCCAGGTAGAGCGCCCAGACTGTAAGGGTGAGGTGGCCTACTGGGCTGTGGCGGTTGACAATCCATGCTATGCCGAGCGCAGGCGCCGGAAGCATGGCCACCCAGGCGTACCAGTGCGGCGCGGTAATCTCGATGCCTTCGGGTCTCACGGCCAGAATGACTGTGAAGACTACCGGGGCCACTATTGCGAGCACGGCTATGAGCCAGGTGAAGGCGCGGACGGCCTTGCGGGCGTCGATGCTGTCGACGATACTGGCAATCGCATAGCATACAAAAGGATAGGCCGGCAGCAGATAGACACTGCGCTTGCTTGCCGGGATGGTGTAGAACCCTACGATGATGATTACGGCTGTCAGGGCAAGGAGTCCGGCCGGCTTCAGGGCACCGAAACGCCTGTTGCGGCTGAAGGCGGCAAAGATGGCCAGCAGAGTCCACGGGAGGCAGCCGGCGATGAGGGTGACGAAGTTGTACCAGAAGGGCTGCTCGTGGCTTTCGTAGCTCATGGTGCCCGTCAGGCGTCCGATGTTCTCCTCCAGGGCCAGGTCCAGGAATTCCTGGCCGCCGCGCAGCCAGGCCGCATAGTACCATATGGCGGCCACGGCCATGGCGCCGAGGGCCAGGCCGAGCATCTGCAGAAGGGTAGGGAAGAAGCGGCGCCGGCGCAGAAGCAGGTACACGCCGCATACGAGGCAGGGCAGCAGCGCGCCGACAGGTCCCTTGGTGAGCACGGCGCATGTAAGCAGCGCCCATGCGGCCAGCCATTTGTGCCATACGGCGCGGCTGCGTCCGTTCTCGGCGATGTCGTAGACCAGATAGACAGGGAGCACCATGCACGCCGTGAGCACCATGTCCAGCCGGCAGGCCATCGAGGCGCGGAAAACCTCGAAGCAGGTCAGTGTCACGATGCTGAAGATAATCGCGAAGCGGTCGCCGCGGATATTGCGGACCCAGGCGAAGCCGCCCATGATGAGAGCTATGGCCGCCAGCGCCGAGGGTAGACGCGAGAGATACTCGTTGACTACGCCGCCGTTGAAGAGCCATGCGAGTCCGGCGATGAGCCAGGCCATGAAGGGAGGCTTGTAGGGAATATCGGCTCCGAAGTTCAGCGGCAATATCCAGTCGCCCGTCTGAAGCATGGAAACGGCCACCAGGGCCTCTCTCGGCTCGCCCTTCGAGTTGAACAGCGTTTCGCCGAGCCAGGGCAGCAGAAGAAGAGCGCACAGCAGGAAGACTATCCAGCCGGCGTTGTGTATCCGAGTGTTTCCGCGGTAAAACATAGCGCAAAGATAAGGAATATTTTCCAACAATCCGCCTCCCGCAGCCAATATATCGATTAATCCCGTTTAATCAGGAATAATCCCGATTAATCGGGAAAACCGAAAGAAAAAAAGAGAGG
>USGZ01000191.1 GCA_900554265.1 uncultured Porphyromonadaceae bacterium | reverse complement strand
CGCAGCCAGGGCATATACCGTCGGAGGCGCCATTACAGGCGCGGTCCTGGGCGTGCTCTGCCAGCCATCTTCCGGCGCCGTAATCATCGGCTCGGCCATCGGCGCAGTGCTGGGAGCCGTGGCATTCACGCGTCTTCCCTCGGGCAGCCGCCACGCGCTGACCTCGCGCGAGTTTCTGGACTTTCTCTGCGCCCGCGGACTGCCGGCGGTAGTCTGCGCGTCGCTGCTTACGGTCGTGGCCCTTTCCGTAATCACCGTAATCCGCCTGCAATGATGAAAAAGACAATCCACGCCATAGTCTGCGCCGCTTTCCTGCTGGGATGCTGCGGCAGCGCCGCAGCCCGCAACGCCGAACGCGAGGAACTCGGGCGCCCCGACCTTGCCAGAATCGCCGAAGCCAGCACCGACGAGAACTCTCCCTACTACTATCCGCGCCTGCTGGAGCAGTTCATGGCCAACGACACCACCATGACCACCGAGGCCTTCCAGTACTTCTACTACGGCACCATGTTCCAGGAAGACTACGACCCCTACCGCGAGAGTCCCAACCCTACCCTCCTGGCCGAGCTCACACCCATCTACTCCAAGAGCAACCGCACGCGCGCGGACCGCGGCAAGATGCTCGACTACGCCGTACAGGTAATCCAGGACAATCCGGTGGACCTGCGACAGATTACCAACCGCATCTACGTCTACGAGCAGAACCGCAAGTACGACCTCGCCAAAGTCTGGCAGTACAAGCTCAACCACCTTCTGCTGGTCATTGCCGCCAGCGGCAACGGCACCAGCGCCGAAAGCGCCTGGACCGTTGTCTATCCGCAGCATGAATACGACTTTCTCAATCTCTCCGGCCTGACGGCGACGAGCCAGAAATTCGAGCCCCCGCACTTCGACTACATAACCGTGACCAAGCGCAACGACAGCGACCCGGACGGCTACTTCTTCGACATCGAGGAGATGCTGCGCCAGTATTTCGCCAAGCACCCCTCGGAACTGGGCGAGACAGCCGCCGAGTAAGCCAAGAGTTTCGCGCGTGACCTGTAAATGGGTGTTGCAAAACCGCGAGTTTCGCCCGCCCGTAGGGACGCACGGGCCGTGCGTCCCTACGGGTGCGCGCAATATTGGTTTTGTGGCACCTCGTATAAAAAACTGCGCCGCAGGGGTGAGAGCCCTTGCGGCGCAGCGGTTTATTTGGGGTATTGGGGGCTATTATTCTGCGGATTCGGCGGCGGCTACTTCGGCGCCGGTGGCGTTGTTCAGGGTAGCGACCAGGGCGCGGAATTCGTCGAGGCTGACGGTCTTCTCGTCGAGCTTCACGGCGTTGTGGATGTTGCCGAAGAGCTTGGCGGTGAAGGCTTCGTGGGCGATGCGGCGGCGCTGATTCTCGTCCTTGAGGAGGTTCTCGGCGTAGTAATCGGCCATCTGGTCGGCCATCTGTGCCATGCCGTACTGGCGGAGCTGGTCCATTGCGAACATGCGGGCGAAGTTCTTGATATCCTCTTCGGTGACCTTAACCTGCATCAGTTCGGCAGCCTTGCTCTCGATGAGTTCCCACTTGATGCCCGGAGCAGCCTCGCGGTAGGCGGCGTCGACGTTCTCGTCGGTGATGTTGCGGTCGGAGAGTTCCATGAAGCGCTTGAGGAACTTCTCGGGGAGCTCGACCTTGCCGTAGGTCTCCATGAGGTAGTCCTCGGTCTGACGGACGAAGAGCTGGCGGCTGTTGGGCTGGAGGGCCTGCTCGATCATGCCCTTTACGAAGTTGCGGTATTCCTCTTCGGTGTGGACGGTGTCCTTGCCGGCAACCTTGTCGTAGTATTCCTGGCCGAGTTCGGCGGGCTTGTTGACCACGAATTCGGTGATGGTCATCTCGAAGTTGCTGCGGGCTTCCTCGACCTTGTCGCGCTCGATGTGGAGCATGGAAGCGACTTCGGCCTCATTGCCGTCGCAGGTGTCGAAGGGGTTGAAGACCACCTTGTCGCCAACCTTGGTGCCTTCGAATTTCTTGGCGAGCTCGTCGTTCTTGAACAGGAAGGGAGCGACGATGCCTTCGGTAACCTGGATGCCGCCTTCCTTGACGGTGCCGTCGTCGTTGAGCTGCATGATGCTGCCCTTTACGAGAGCGCGCTCGGCGTATTCGTCGGCCTTTACCTGCTCGCCGGCCTGCATGCGCATGTTCTTGTCCTGCTCGTTGATCATCTCGTCGGTAACGGCGATGTTGTAGAAGGGCAGGGTGACGGTATCGTCGAGTTTCATGTCGAGTTCGGGAGCGAGACCGATTTCATACTTGAAGGTCACGTCCTCGTCGTCGAGGTTGAAGTTGTGGTCGTGTGCGGGCACGGGGCGGCCGAGGATGTCGAGCTTGTTGTCCTGGATATATTTGAGAACCTCGTCGATGGCGAGATCGTTGATGACCTTGATTTTGGCATCCTTACCGAAACGTTTGCGGAGCTGGGTGATGTCGATGTGGCCTTTGCGGAAACCGGGGATTTCGCGGGTCTTGCCCAGTTCCTTGAGCTCTTTGGTCACTTTGTCGGCATAGTCGTCCTTGACGATGTTGACGGTGATGACACCTTCGAGAGCTCCTGTCTTTTCGAATGTTACGTTCATGTAATTGTATGTTTTTCTATTGTTGTGTTTCTGCGTTGCGAATTTGCGATGCAAAATTACTATTTATTATTGTAACAATCAATTCCCCCCGGAGGTTTTTTATATTTAGGTGTTAGGTGTTAGGTGTTAGGTGTTAGGTGTTAGGTGTTAGGTGTTAGGTGGAAGGTGTTAGGTGTTAGGTGGAAGGCGATAGGTGTTAGGTGTTAGGTGGGAGGGGAGTATGGGGAGAAATCGGGATTAAAGCCGCCGAAGATAACCTAAAATCTAAAACCTAAAGCCTAATACCTCGCCGGGCTTAAACATAAAGCCCGGCTAATGCGTTGGAATTTTAATTCATCGCATCCGCTGTGCGGCTTGCCGTAGTTTCATCACAATGAAAAAGCTCTTCCCGATTCTTCTTTGCCTGGCGGCGTTCGCCGCGCCGCATGCCGGCGCCCAGAGTGCCGTCGACGATTTCGCCGACTCCGTGACCGCCAGCCATAAGCTCGTGTTTATCGACGGGCGCCCCGTGCCGGAGGAGCATGCCGCGTATGTCGACTCCGTGCGCCGCGTAATAAGCTCGTTCTATTACGACCAGTTCCGCCACTTCCAGGACCCCGAGGCGCCCTATTTCCTCTTCATGAGCAAGGACGCGCGGCTGGCAATGGGTATCGGCGGAGCGGTGCGCATGCGCGGCTACTACGACTGGGGCGGCGCCATTCCGGCCTCCGGCTTCGCGCCGTATCTCATTCCGATGGACCCCTCGCCGGAGAAGATGCGCAAGCTCGGAACGACGCCCGCGGGTACCTGTCTGTTTTTCCGCGTAATCGGCCGCAACAAGACTCTCGGCACCTATCAGCTCTATATCGAGGCCAATTTCAACGGCTATTCCTCGCGCGACTTCCACCTCAAGAAGGCCTATGCGATTATCAACGATTTCACCGTCGGCTACGCTCCGTCGACTTTCTCCGACCCCGCCGCCATCGCACCCACTGTCGACGCCCAGGGTCCCAACAACAAGATTTCGCCCACGCGCGTGCTCGTCCGCTATATGCCCGTAATCCGCGACCGCTGGTACCTGGCCGTATCGGCCGAGACACCGGAGCAGAGCATCACCGCCGACGGAAAGAATACCTCCGAGGTCGACGTGTGGATGCCCGAGTTCGGAGCCTTCGTGCAGTACGAGTGGGCCCGCGGCCAGCACGTGCGTCTTTCCGGCATCCTGCGCACGCTCAGCTACCGCGATCTCGTCGCCGGCAGGAATCATTCGCGCAGCGGCTGGGGCGCGCAGCTCAGCACCGTTTTCCATCCGGCTTACGCCCTGACCGTCTACGGCACGGCCAACTACGGCCACGGCTATCAGAGCCTCGGCGGCGACATGATGATCGGCAGCTACGACCTCCTGCCCGTAGAGGACAAGCCCGGACGACTATACGCGCCGGCATCCTTCGGCTGGAGCCTGGGCCTTCAGTACAATATCAGGCCGAATCTGTTCGTAACCCTTGTCGGGAGCCAGACGCGCTATCTGCCGAAATACCACGTCGACCCTTCGGAGTACAAGACCGGCTTTTTCGCCGCGGCGAACATCTTCTGGTACCTGACCCCGCGCATG
>USGZ01000190.1 GCA_900554265.1 uncultured Porphyromonadaceae bacterium | reverse complement strand
GCCACGCCCCGGCCCGCGGTGTCCGGTACGCTGCCCGTACTATATATTAATGTATATACCGACGCCAGCCATACCCGGTTCAACAACGAAATCATCAGCAAGGACCTCGACCACAAGAACTACTTCTCCGACGCCGAGTACTGGCTCGACCTCAACGGCTGCGAATGGATGGCCGCCGAGGGCGCAAAGAGCATCGGCTCCGCCGAGGAGCCCCTGCCCCTGGAAATCAAGGCCCGCGGCAACTGGACGCGCCGCGGTTTCGCCAAGAAGCCCTTCAAGCTCAAGCTCGGCGCCAAGCAGAAACTACTCGGCCTGAGCAAGAGCAAGCACTTCGCCATCCTCGCTCATGCCGACGACAACTGCGGCTACCTGCGCAACTTCGTGGGCTTCAACCTCGGCAAGCGCATCGGCCTGCCCTGGACGCCCGCCCAGCAGCCCGTCGAGGTCGTTATCAACGGCGACTACCGCGGCCTCTACTTCCTCACCGAGTCCATCCGCATCGAGGGCGACCGCGTGAATATCGAGGAGCTGGACGACAATGTCTCCGACCCCGTTCTCTGCTCGGGCGGCTACCTGGTCGAGCTCGACAACTACGACGAGGACAACCAGATCCGCATGGAGGAGAAGAGCTGCGTCGACACCTACTGCGACGTGCTCCGCATCACCGCCGACACCCCCGAGGAATACTCCGAACTCCAGCGCCGCTTCATCACCGACCAGTTCTCGGCCATGAACGACGCCGTAGGCTCCTGCTCCGACGCCCTGTGGAGCTACATGGACCTCGACGATGCCGTGCGCTACTACATCGTAGAGGAAATGATTTCCCACGTCGAGGCCTACCACGGCTCCACATACCTCTTCCGCGACCGCGGCGAGGAAGAGGTATGTGGAGAATCAGAAATGGCACTTCTCGCCCCTGTGGGACTGCGGCAACGCCTTCAACGGCCCCACCGACGGCTTCTTCTACGACCACGACCCCTTCGGCAACACCTGGATTCCCAGCATCCGCCAGAACCATAAGTTCGACGACCGCCTCCAGCTCACCTGGCTCTGGTTCATGAACACCCGCTACGAGGGCCTCATCGACGATATAGACGCCTACGTGGCCCACATCACCACCGCCGCCCGCTACGACCGCAACCGCTGGCAGAACGCTCCCGTGCCCGACGGCGGCATGGGCGTAGTCGACAACAGCGACATGCAGAACCGCCGCAATCACGTGGTCGACCACCTCAACGCCAAGCTCGCATGGCTCCGCGGCAAGTTTGGCGACTACGAGCACATCCACATCACCGACGAGCCCGCGCGCGACAATACCGCCGCCGCACCCCTGCCCGACTACCTTTCGAGCGGAGTAGAGGACGTTGTAGTTAACCCCGCCGACGCCCCCGCCGAGTACTATACCCTCCAGGGCATCCGCGTGGCCGCCCCAGCCCCCGGCAACATCTACATCGTCCGCCAGGGCACCACGGTCAGCAAAGTGGCGTTCTGACAGCAGCCTCAGCGGCGAAACCGTCGCGCAATATATCGGGATTAATCGGGATTAATCATGAATAATCGCGATTAATCCCGATTTCATTTTTCCTCTCTCCTTCCGATTTGCGCAGCTTGTAAATTTATGTTATTTTTGCAGTCTATAATCATCGACCGTCATTATCATGGAAAATATCAACTCTCTCCGGCCCGGAACCATACTCAAGGGCGAGCAGACTTACCGCATCGAAAGAGTCCTCGGAGCCGGTGGCTTCGGAATCACCTATCTCGCGCAGACTTCGGTGATGTTCGGAAATATTCCGGTCAACGTGCGCGTGGCAGTCAAGGAGCACTTTGTCGGCGACTACTGCGAGCGGCAACACGACGGCGCGACGGTTGTCTGCGTCGGAACGCAGAAAGTCCGGGATATGGTCGAACGCTCCCTCAAGGACTTCCTTTCCGAGGCGCGGCGTCTTTCGGCTGTCAGCGCCAAGCATCCCAATATCGTCAAGGTCAACGAGATTATCGAGGCCAACGGCACGGCCTACTATGTGATGGAATATCTCAGCGGAAAGTCGCTCTGGGATTATATCCGCGAGCGCGGCTCGCTGTCCGAGGAGGAGACGCGCGGGCTGATGCTTCCGATTGTCGACGCTTCCGCCTACCTGCACGCCAGCAGCATGACGCATCTGGACATCAAGCCGCAGAACATCATGCTGACCGACGGGAACGGAACGCTGAAGCCTGTACTGATAGACTTCGGCCTGAGCAAGCACTACACGGAGGACGGCAGCCCGACGTCGACGGTCAATACCCTTGCCTGTTCCGACGGCTACAGCCCCATAGAGCAATACTCCGGCATCACGGCTTTCAGCCCCACGGCGGATGTCTACGCCCTCGGCGCCACCATCCTGACCTGCCTCACCGGCCGCATTCCTACCGTCAGCACCAACTGGCCCCTTGGCGAACCCGCCCGCACCATTTCCGCCCTCCCCGTTTCCGAGGACATGAAAGAGATTCTCAAAAAGTCTATGGCTCCGGCTGCACACGGACGATACGCCGACTCCCGCACCTTGTACCGCGCTCTGAACACGCCGCCATCAGCCGATACGGCCCCACTTTCCTCCGAAACGAAGGTAAAGGAAAATATCTCTCCCGAAGCGAAAGTCAAGCCGCAGACGCAGGAAGAGCGGCTGCTTCGGAGCGGACACTCAACGCCTGAAAATCTCGACCTTGAAGCATGGCTGCCTGACGGACGGATAGTTTACTTCAATCAGGCAGAATGGTCAAATCTTTCGCCGGATGATAAATCCGGTCTTGTCAAAAACGGCGTGGTAATAATCAAGGATGGAGAACGATTCGTCCTGAGTCTGGATTGTACGGAAGAAATGACTTGGAATGAGGCTATGTGGAACTATTATAGTCGAATGCCAACTAAAGAGCAGGCTCATGCTATGGTTTTGCAGAATGATGCAGTTTATTCTGCCATTTGTGCGTATGGTGGTGATAAACCTTCATATGGAACGAATATCTATCTGCCTTATTATAAAGGTGATGGATATTGGACGAAAAGTGAATACGAATATTCTAAAGCTTGGTTCTTTGCTTTGTCAACTCGGCTTTTTGACGTCTTCGCTAAGAGTGATAAGTGCAGAGTGCGCACTGTGTCCCCATTAGCTACTGCACCAATTTCTTCGGAACAAGACACAAATCCGAAAAATGAGAGTGTAATAGAACCTATAAAACCAGGAAATTTAGGTGACTTCAAATTAGAAAAAGAACTTAATTATGTAGGGATAGAAGGAAAATCCAAAAGAGATACAGGATGTCTAATATTATTCATTGTGTGGATAGGGATAACATTGGTTGGAATCATTACCTATTTATATACGGAAAATGAGTTAACAGAACAACACAGAAGAGAGGCAGTCGCTTATGAAGTTCCAGCTCCAGTCGAAAATTTTGCGGAAGATCCTACTCCGGAAGATAACAGACAGGAAGCAGAACGCCAGGAGGCTGCTAGACAAGAGGCAGCAAGACAAGAAGCTGCAAGACAAGAATCAGCGCGTCAGGAAGGAGATGATTTCTGGAGAGCCTATAGAGCTCCGGCAAATCTTGATTTGGCAGTAAGAAGACCTGACGGAAATACATATTATTTCAATCAGGCGGAGTGGTCTAATCTTTCTTTGAGTCGTAAGTCAGGTCTTGGAAAATATGGGATTGTCATAATCAAAAATGGCGAACACTTTATTCTAAGTTTGGACTACACTGAGCCAATGACATGGTCTAAGGCTATGCGGTGTTATGCTAATCAGCTGCCCACAAAAGAACAGGCTGAGGCCATGGCATCGCAACATGAAGCCGTCGATGCTGCAATACGGGCTTTCGGTGGACGCGTACCAGACGGTTATTATAATTGTTATTGGACTAACACGGAATACAATCCTTCCTACGTCTGGTATGTTACAATGACCGAAGGTGCCGTCTATATCCACTATAAGGCGGGCACTTATAGGGTGCGCCCGGTGTCGCGCGTAGCCGAGTCGGCGATATAGGCCCTTTATAACTTCAATACTTTTTATTTGAAATTCAGCTGATTGGTGTCGGGGCGAGACGCCCCGACCTCCACGGGCGTTGACGGCAAGTTATGGAAAGGCAGTTGGGAGTGTGTTGCGCAAAACGTAGGGACGCACGGCTCGTGCATCCGCTTGTAATGCGTTGATTGTCAATGGACGC
>USGZ01000189.1 GCA_900554265.1 uncultured Porphyromonadaceae bacterium | reverse complement strand
CGGGCATGACTGTGCTGCAGGCCGAAAGCGAGCTTGCGGCTATAAATATGGTTTACGGCGGCGCCGCTACGGGCAAGGCCGTGATGACCTCCTCGAGCTCCCCCGGCGTGAGCCTCAAGCAGGAAGGCATCTCCTACCTGGCCGCTTCCGAGCTGCCGGCACTGATTCTCAACGTAATGCGCGGCGGCCCCGGTCTGGGCACCATCCAGCCCAGCCAGAGCGACTATTTCCAGTCCACCAAGGGCGGCGGCCACGGCGACTACCATCTCATCGTCCTGGCGCCGGCTACGGTGCAGGAGATGGCGGATTTCGTAGGCCTGGGCTTCGACCTGGCGTTCAAGTACCGCACTCCCTCGCTGATTCTCGCCGACGGCATCGTAGGCCAGATGATGGAGAAGGTCGTACTCCCCCCGCAGCGTCCGCGCCGTACCGAGGAGGAAGTACGCGCCCAGTGCCCCTGGGCGGCATGCGGCAAAGGCGGCCGCAAGCACCGCAACGTCGTGACCTCCCTGGAGCTTGACTCAGCCAAGATGGAGGAGAACAACAAGCGCTTCCAGGAAACCTACCGCCGCATCGAGGAGAACGAGGTGCGCTTCGAGGAATACTACACGGACGACTGCGAATACCTCATCGTGGCCTTCGGCTCGGTAGCCCGCATCTGCCTCAAGGCCATCGAGGAAGCCCGCGAGCAGGGCCACAAGATCGGCCTGCTGCGCCCGATTACCCTCTGGCCCTTCCCGACCAGGGAAATCGCCCGCCTGGCGGCCCAGGTCAAGGGCATCCTCACCGTAGAGCTCAACGCCGGCCAGATGATTGAGGACGTGCGCCTGGCCGCTCCCGGCGTTCCCGTGTTCCATTTCGGCCGCATGGGCGGCATGATTCCCAACCCCGGCGAGGTGCTCGAAGCCCTCAGGGAGCACTTTCCCAACTGCTAAATCCACACAGCCATGACAAAAGAAGAAATCATACGCCCGGAGAACAAGGTCTACTCCCGCCCGCGTCTGCTGACGGAAAACGTGACCCACTACTGCCCCGGCTGCAGCCACGGCGTGGTGCACCGCATCATCGCCGAACTTCTGGATGAAATGGGCCTGGAGGACAAGGCCATCGGCATCGCGCCGGTAGGCTGCGCCGTCTTTGCCTACAACTATATCGACATCGACTGGATCGAAGCCGCCCACGGACGCGCTCCCGCACTGGCCACCGCCGCCAGCCGCCTCAATCCCGAGGCCCTGGTGTTCACCTACCAGGGCGACGGCGACCTGGCCGCAATCGGCACCGCCGAGACCATCCATGCCGCCAACCGCGGCGAGAACATCGCCATCATCTTCATCAACAACGCCATCTACGGCATGACCGGCGGCCAGATGGCCCCCACCACCCTCTTAGGCATGAAGACCGCCACGACGCCCTACGGGCGCCGCGCCGACCTCAACGGCTACCCCCTGCCCATCTCCAACCTGCTGGCCCAGCTCGACGGCACGGCCTACGTTACCCGACAGGCCGTCCACACCCCCGCCGCCGTACGCAAGGCAAAGGCAGCAATCAAGAAAGCCTTCCGGAACGCACTGGACAAGAAGGGCACATCCGTAGTCGAAATCGTTTCGACCTGCAACTCCGGCTGGAAACTCAGCCCCGCCAAGAGCAACGAATGGATGGAAGAGAACATGTTCAAGAAGTACCCCCTCGGCGACCTCAAGGACTCCGAAAAAACCGCCTATTAAGCCATGAAAGAAGAAATCGTAATCGCCGGTTTCGGCGGACAAGGCGTGCTCTCGATGGGCAAGATTCTGGCTTACGCCGGCCTGATGGACAACCTCGAAGTAACCTGGATGCCCTCCTATGGCCCCGAGCAGCGCGGCGGCACCGCCAACGTCACCGTCATCCTCTCGGACAAACCCATCTCCAGCCCCGTACTCGACCTCTACGACACCGCCGTGGTCCTCAACCAGCAGAGCCTCGACAAGTTCGAAAGCCGCGTAAAGCCCGGAGGCACACTCATCTATGACCCCAGCGGCATCCACCATCTGCCGACGCGAACGGACATCACCGTCGTGCCCGTCGACGCCATGACCGCCGCCATCGAGCTCAAGAACTCCAAGACCTACAACATGGTGCTCCTGGGCGCCCTGCTCAAATGCCGCCCCATCGTCGACATCGACGCCGTAGTCCGCGGCCTGCGCAAGACCCTGCCCGAACGCCACCATCATCTCATACCCCTCAACGAGGAAGCCCTGCGCAAGGGCATGAGCCTGGTGGGCTGACGCCCGCCCCGAGGCGCCATGACCGACCGCAGAGCACGCACAATAGCCACAGCAATAGTGACAGCCACGACCATACTCGTGGCTGTCTTTGCCATGTGGAGAGTCGTTCGCCGCGGCGAGCCACACGTCGAAGTCGACCGCGCCGTCTACCCCGTGGCCGGCATCGACCTGTCGGCCCACAACGGCGCCGTCGACTTCGACAGCGTCGCCGCCGCCGGCATCTCCTTCGTCTACCTCAAGGCCTCCGAAGGCTCAGGATTCCGCGACCCCTCCTTCAGCTCAAACCACCACCGCGCCCGCGGCGCCGGACTTGCCGTCGGAGCCTACCACTTCTTCCGCTTCGACTGCGACGGCCGCAGCCAGGCCGACAACATCCTCGCCGCCACCGACACCCTGACCCTCGACCTGCCTCTGGCCATCGACATCGAGGAATGGGGCAACCCCGCCGACGTGCCCACCGACGTAGTCATCGGGCGGCTGCAGAGCATGGAGGCAAGCCTGCGCGGCGCCGGCCGCAAGGTGATTGTCTACACCAACAAGGACGGCTACTCGCGCTTTGTCGCCCCCGCGTTCGCGGACAGCCTCCCCGAGCTGTGGATATGCAGCTTCACCAATCCACCCCTGCCCCACGGCCGCTGGCGCCTGTGGCAGCACAGCCACATGGGCCGCGTCCCCGGCGTCCCCGAACCCGTCGACCTCAACACCTTCAACGGCAGCCGCCCCGCCTTCGCCACCTGGCTCACCGGCAGGCGCCCACAATAACCGAGGGAAAAGTACAAATTTGCGGGGAAATTGCTTGTATTTAAACTTTTTTTATTATTTTTGGGGCGAAATGTAAGCGCCGGTCGCCGGAAGGCTCTGCCGGCACATCTGAACAGAAGTTAGTAATTTTACAATTAATACTATGGACATGCACGAAGCCGAACCTCAGGCAGCAAAAGCCGAGGCTACGGAACAGACTCTCAACGAAGCACCGGCAACCGCTGACGGTGCAGGTATCGACGCAGCGGCTGCCGCCGACGCGTCCGAAGCAACGGCGGAAGAAATGGTCAGCGAAGCAGTGGAGGAACAGCAGGAAGAGGAAGCCGCCCCGGCTAAGGAACTTACCTGCGAAAGCCTTCTGGACACTGTGCTGGCGCTGATGGCCAAGGACCCCTCGGAGTACAACAACGAGGAGCTCAACCGCCTGCGTCTGAAATTCAGCATGCTCCATAGCGAGGCTGCCGTAGCGCAGGAAGAAGCCGCCGAAGAAAAGGCTGAGGAGAAGGCCGCCGACGATGCCGCCGTAGCCGCCAGCGTAGAGAACGAGCTTTCCGAGGATGCCGGCGAACCGACGCTGCGCCAGCAGTTCGACGCCGCCATCGCCGAGCTGCGCTCGCGCAAGGCCGCGTGGACGGTCGAGCAGGAGGCCAAGCGCGCCGCCAACCTCGAGCGCAAGAACGCCATCATCGCCGAAATAATAGCCCTGGCAGAGGATACGGACAATGTCAACCGCACCTTCCCCCGCTACCGCGAGCTGCAGGACGAGTTCAACGGCATCGGCGACGTCGACCCGACCGAGGAGACAGGCGTATGGAAACGCTTCCAGGACGCCCGTGAGCAGTACTCGGACAATCTGAAAATCAACAAGGAACTCCGCGATTACGACTTCAAGAAGAACCTGGCCGAAAAGGAAAGCCTGCTTTCCGAAGCACGCCTGCTGACTACCGAGGAGGACGTGATCGCCGATACCAAGGCCTTCCTGGCGGAAAACGGCGTGGATTACGATTTCCTCTACGCCCAGGAGCTGGAAACCTACGCCTCCGACAAGCTGTTTGCGGAAGTGGTGAAGGACGTTTCCGTCACCGACGAGGAGGTCAAGGCCCGTTTCGACGAACTGGTGGCCGCCGATCAATTGAGCTATCAGGACGCCTATTCCTATGAATCCGCCCGGATGAACGGCACGGATATT
>USGZ01000188.1 GCA_900554265.1 uncultured Porphyromonadaceae bacterium | reverse complement strand
GTAGCTCGGCGCCCGCAGCTGGTGCAGCCTCGCCAGCCTCCGAAAAAGCGCCGGTCTGCCCGCCGCCTTCGCCGTTTATTTGTCCCTGCTCCGCAGCTTCAGCTGCGGGAATCCCGCCCGCAGCTTGCTCTCCGCCCGCAGCCTCCGGCCCCTCTGCGCCGCCCGCAGCCGCGCCTGGAAGTTTTTGTTCCGGCTTGGCAGCTTCAGCTGCCAAATCCTGCCCGGCAGCCTCATCGGCCGAAGAAGGCTGCGTAGCTTCGACCGCCGCCCCGCGGGCCTCTGCCAGCAGCTGCGCCTTGCAGGAAGCCGTCATTGCGTTGAAAAGCCCCTCGGGAGTGAAGCGGCAAAGCATGCCGTGATACCTTACCATATAGTCGCCGTTGGAGTCTATGCCCTCTACCCTTACCTCATGAGCCCGCATCGTGCCGTCCATGTCGGGAAGTTCGACAGCCAGCACCGAACCCGCGTCAATGTCGAAAACGCCGGTCTCGCTCAGATGCTCGCGTGCAATCTCGGCATATGCAGCCTCGATTTCCTGCGCTGGGTCCAGACTCTCGCCTACGCTCGCAATCTGCTCCGGCGCGACAAAACGGTAGTTGCCAGTCTCATCCAGCACAATCACACTCTCCGACGAATTCCGCGCATCCACCCCGCTACCGTCCGCGAACATGGCGACCTTGCCCTTGACGATATACACCGGTGCATCGCCGACCTTCATCCTCGCCGGGATAATGGCGTACCTGTCCTTGTGCATGCGCCGGTTCACATCGGCCTCGACCTGCACACGCTTGTCGGCAAGAGCCTCGCCGGTGGCGTCATTCACGCCGTCGACAGCCGCCCTGCAATTCACATAGTTCAGCAGCGCACTGTGCTGTTCCTCCGTCAGAGGCTCGTCGAACAGAGGCCAGGGATTCACCTCCGCCTGAGCCAGGTAAACCTCCGCCTCCCCGCCGAAAGCCTCCTCTACCGTCGCATAAGCCTCGCGCATACGCTGCGCCGCCTCGTCGACCTCTGCCAGGGCGCCGGGGTAACCGGCTGCCCAACGCTCGTAGGCATCCTGACCCGCGGAATAGAGCTCGCCGGCAAGCTCCTGCCGGGGATTGGCGCCGGCCTCGGGGTCGCTGCGGCGCGCGGCATCGGCAAGATTGTAGCCGCGCGAACGTACCAGCGCCTTGGCATATTCCAGAATCAGCTTCTGCTGCGCCTGAGTCTCGCCGTACCGATTGGCCGCGTCAGTAACCGCCTGCGAGAGATTCTCGTCCTCCGCAGTGTCGATTATGCCCCTGATCTGAGTCCAGCTGTCCTTACCGAACTCTGCGTTACCGCGGGTGTCGGCACGCTGCAACTTGTGCTTGGCCCGCGCACGCCCCACAGGATAGCCCGCAGTCTTGATACCCGACACGAAGCCGCCGAACAGCCCCACGCCAAGCACGATATCCACCTGCTGCTCCGCGTCCGTAAGGTCCGAAAGCTTGTTGTCGCCCACGAACACGGAGTTGAGAACGATGCCGGCCTCCTCTTCCAGGACTTCGCCGACAGTGCCGTTCCACTGCGCGCGCTGCTCGATATTCGATATAGCCTTATACCAGTCTGTAGCCTTAACATTGTTGGCCATTTTGGAAACAGAGGAAACCACTTTTCCCATTCCTGCCTTCGCCGCAACCCTCTTGGCGCCCCTACCGACAGCCCCGCCAATCGCGCCGAAGTGCGAACCAAGCAATTCGGTATAATTTTCTATAACCGCAGCCCCCTGCCCCTTCGCTATCGCCGCTCCCAGACTCTCGCCGCCCTCGAAGCTAACCTTCCCGCCGTCGATGGCAACATCGCCGCGGTGCCGGTCCCTGATATCGGCAATCGTTGCAGGAGCCTGCAGAGTATTGGCCAGCACCGCGGATTCGGCAATGTCGCCGCCGACACGCAGCGCAATCCTCTTCACCGCCGTAGAGCCGAATTTCCTGGCCAGACCCTTGCTAAGACCCGACGCCGGGTTCGCGGCCATCTCCAACATAAACGGAAGCATCTCCATTGTCGTGCTGCCTGCCGTGTACCCGTGAGGAACTTCGGTATTGGCCTCGACATCCTGCCTCAACATCGCCGCATACGCAAGGGCATACTCGCTGTCCGAAAGCTCCTGACCACGCTCTACCTTGTCCTTGATGATATCCAGGCGCTCGGCGTCGTGGTATTCTCCCAGGCCGCCTATGTAGAGATTTGCGTCCGATGCCACATCGCCCATACCCCTTCCTATATTCCGGAAGTTGTTTGCAACGTCGAACAAGCCTCCCAATGCCCCGCGGCTCTTTCGGAGCCTGCCGGCATCATCGCGTTCCTTGGCCTTGGCGAGCATATTGTGCTCCGCTATTAGATTGTGAAAGTCGGCATCACCCTCCTCCTGAATCGCAGAACCATGCTGGACGCCATCGGAACTCATCATCGAGTTGGCTGCCAGCCTCCCGAGATTGTCGAAGAAGCCCGAATTCTCATCCCATTCCCAGTCACGAGCGGCATTTTCAGCTATTTCAGCCTCCTTACCGCGCAAATTGCGACGGTTGGCCTCCATGCGGTCCAGGATAGCCTGACGGCGTCTATGGTCAGAAGAGCCGGGAAGCAAGTGGTTCTTCCTCATCCGCTTCTCGAATTCATCGTTCAGACGCGCGCCGGCGGCGGCATGCTCGGCGGCGTCGGCCTCCGTGAGGTCCGTAGTCGTTCTGCCGTCAGGAAGCAGCCACTCCGTCACCGGCTTCCCGTCAACATAGTGAATCCCGTAAGGCACCACCCGTTCCCGGCTCTGATACCCCTGAGTTTCCTCGCCGCCCCCGTTTTGTTCAGGTAGCGCAGCTTCACCTGCGCCCCCGGCCGAAAGCCCGAGCACCCGCGTAGGCGCCCCGGCAAGACGCGCCCCGGACTTCGCCGCCCTGAGCCTGTCCCTGCCGGCCTGCGTACCGCGCTCAGCCAGCCTCTGCACCGACTCGACAGCCCCCGCCGTATTCGTCCTGAACGAATCGGCGACCCTAAGATGCGCATCAGGGTCGAAAGAAGCGGTAGTAGCCTCATTGGCAGCCGCCGTGGCAGCCTCGTTTTGTTCAGGCCGCGCAGCTTCAGCTGCGCTTCTCGGCGCAAAGAGGCTATTGAAGTCATCCATGCTCCCCAGCTGCAAACCCATGCTACTGGCCTTGTCGTAGTACCAGCGCCGGTCCTGCTCGTTCGCCAGCGACCGGGTGAATTCCTGCTCACTTCCTATATCGTAACCCCTGGCTTTCAGTTTGCCGTAAAGCCAGCTTATATCTTCGCTATTTGTTGCCATCTCGTATTATCGTCTGCTTGGTGGTATGCTGTCGTTGTTGCGCCTGCGGCTGGGAGGTGTGTTGCCCTCACGCGCCGCATAGGATGCCTGCCCGCTGTTGTTGCGGCGGCTCGGCGGAGTATTGTCGCCGTTACTTGGTCTTGCGGCATACCCCTGGAGGGTTACCGTTGTCGTTGTGCTTGTCTGAGGGGAAGAAGTAGGGGTCCGGAGTGCTATCCTCGTAGTAGTCGTAGAATCATTCCTGGTCTGTAAAGTGCCATGCTGACGCGCATAGACCTCCGCCGACTCCCTGGTCGGGAACCGATGCTCGTTGCCATTCTCGTCCCAGGCCGAATAAGGCAACTGTCTCTGCTCAGTTGCCCGATTTCTGGCCGCCGAAGTCCTTCTTTGGTCGCGGAGAGCTGTTTCTGCCTGAACCCTTGCATCATAGTAATCCGGGGCCCGGTCCGCCTCGGCCTGCGCCGTACGAGCCCGATGCTCGGCTGTTTCGGCTCTTCCTCTCTGCTCCCGCTGCTTGTCAGGCTGCAGATTGGCATTCCACTGGTGCTCCTCCGCCTCGCGCCGCGCCCTCTCCCGGGCAAGCCTCATGCGCTCATGCTCGGCCTCCAGCTCGCGCAGAGTCCTGGCGCGCTGCCCCTCGAGCTCGCCAAGCTTCAGGCTGAAGTTCATATATTGGTCGCGCTTCTTCTCCCGCTCCGCCTTCTGCTGATCCAGACGCCTGCCGACAGCCGTCGTAGCGCTGCCCTTCTCGTAGCTGTACATACTCGGAGCATACTGCGTAGTGAAATAAAGGTTCCCCAGCGCCGAAAGCCCGTCGCTCATCGCGGCGATTATGCGCTTGGATTTCTCCTTGCGCTCGCGTTTACGGCGCTCCTCCGGAGTCTCCGGGCGGTTCTCCTCGGCGTTCATCCAGTCCTCGACCGTCCTTATCTGCCGGTCCGT
>USGZ01000187.1 GCA_900554265.1 uncultured Porphyromonadaceae bacterium | reverse complement strand
CAAGTAGCGGTGAGGCTATCTTATTGGGGGCGGGATGGATGCCGCCGATTGCAAATGTCTTACTCATGGCTTTCTGCGCCCTCCGCGGCGGGTTTCTTGGGCTGGATGGGTCTGAATGTGGCCAGGATGGCACCGGTCGGGCATTCGGGAATGCACTTGCCGCAGCTCCGGCACAACGTCGGGTCGATATAGGAGAGATTGTCGCTTATGGTGATTGCGCCGAAGGGGCAGGCCTTGAGGCACTTGCCGCAACCTATGCAGGCGGCGGAGCAGATTTTGCGCGCCACCGGTCCGCGGTCGCGGCTCGCGCAGGCAACCCATACGCGCCGGTTCAGCTTGCCTACAGGCCGGAGCTCCAGCAGATGGCGCGGACACTCGGCCGTGCATTTGCCGCAGGCCGTACACTTCTCCGCGTCGATTTCCGGAAGGCCGGTCTCGGGGTTCATATGGATTGCGTCGAAGGGGCAGACGGCGACGCAGTCGCCGCAACCCAGGCAGCCGAAGGAGCAGCCCGAGGTGCCTACGCCGGCGGCGTCCATGATGGCGCAGGTGCGTGTGCCGTCGTATTCGTAGGTCTTCGGGCGGGCGGCGCAGCTACCGTTGCAGCGTAGCACGGCTACGTTGCGCATCTGCGGCGTCTGCGCCTCGCAGCCGAGGATGCCGGCTATGGTGGCCATTATTTCCGGGCCGGAGCCGGGGCAGTGGAGCCCCTCGGTGTTTCCGCGGCGCACGCACTCGACGGCGAAGGCATGGCAGCCGCTGAACCCGCAGCCTCCGCAGTTGGCGCCCGCCAGGTGGCTCTCGATTTCGGCGATGCGGGAATCCTCGTCGACGCGGAACTTACGCGAGATGATGTAGAGCAGAGCTCCCCCGACAAGCCCGAGCGCTCCGAGGACAACGACCGTATAAATCAGGATTTGCATATTGCAAGTCGGAATGTGATGTTATGATTGACTCAGTATGTACCAGATGGTTTTACGCTTCGATATGCAGTGGACAGCAAGCCAGGAGAGAAGAATCGCCAGCAGGCCAAGGCCAGCGGAGGCATAATCCGGCATGTCTGCGAAATTGCAGACAAGGACCACGGCCAGGAACACGAACAGCGGCATCAGCAGCAGGAAAGTTGCGGCGCGGCCCGTGCTGTCCGGATCGGCCGCCAGGGTGACTTCCTGACCTTCGCGACAGACTGCGTGGCGGGGAATCCGGGCGCGCACGGAAATGCCCCCGGCGGCGGATTTCCCGCCGCCGCAGCTCGAGGCCAGAGCGCACGTACCGCATTCGGGGGCGCCGTCCGCAAGCAGTCTGACCAAGGCGATGCCGCCATGGATCTCCTCTATGCGCCCGCGAAATTTACGACAGTCTGATGTTTTGGTCATGGGTCCGTTTCTTGGCCGCAAAATTACAGAAAAAATTCCGTAATTTCCAAGAAAGTTCGGGCAAATGCCGCTATGGTTTTGATAAAAAACGTTTTAAGAGTTAATAAATCTAAATCGCATCTTGCCGTGTCACTCTGTTATCTCGAAGCGGGTGAACAGAGGATAGTGGTCGGAGGCCATAGTTGTACCCTTGTCGATAGACAGCGGCTTGAGTTTGCCGCGGTAGAGCACGTGGTCGATGCAGAAGTAGAAGCGGTTGGCGTTGAAGGTGATGATAGGTCCGAAGCCTATCTCGGGATATACGCTGCGGAAGCCGGCGTCCTCGAAGGTGCGGATGGAGTAGCAGTCCGGGATGTCGTTGAAGTCGCCGCACACAATCACGTTGGGTCCCCCGTAGTGTCGGATTACGCCCAAGAGTATCTGCGTCTGCCGGGCGCGCATGATGTTAGCCGCCGCTATCTTCTTAAGCAACTGGCTTTTCACGCTCTCCAGGTCCTCGGTCCGCAGTTCGGTGAGGTCCATGTAGAGGTCCTTGTCGCGCGGCTGGAGGCTCAGCGACTGCAGGTGGACGTTGGCCAGGGTCATGAGCCTGCCGCCGGGCAGCGTGACGCGGTAAAGCCCTACGTCGCCGGCTCCGAAGGTCTCGCGGTCGAGCGCCAGATGGATGGGCTGGAGGGGGAATTTGGAAAGGGTCGCCTGCGCCGTGCCGCTGATTATAATGTAGGGATAGCGGCGTGCGAGGCTGTCGTACTGCGCCGGCGTGATGTGGAGCCGTTCGCTGATTCCCAGACGCTTGCTCTCCGAGAGGCATACTATGTCGGCGTCGCGGTCGAGGATATAGCTCACCATGGCGTTGTAGGAACTGTCGTAGCTGCCGGCGGGGCGCTGGTCGATGAGGTTGGCCACGTTGTAGGACAGCACCGTGAAAGTGCTGTCGCCGGGGGAGGGCTCGCGCTCGCCGAAATGGATGTTCAGCGGGCAGTAAGTGAGTATCGGGCCGCCGCAGATTACCATGAAGATGGCCAGTACCAGGGCCCCGCGGCGGTGCCAGAACAGCTGGATGATCAGTAGAAGCACCACCAGCAGGAGCACCAGCGGGAAGGTGAGGCCGATTATGCCCCACGAGCCGCCGAAACGCATCGGCGAAACGGTGCCCGCGTAGGCGGAAACCACCAGGCACAGGCCGGCGAGGATATCGACCGCCAGCATCAGGCCGCGGAAGAATTTGCGCATCATCGGGCGCTCAGAAGAACCAGTGGTTGTTGAACACTCCCTTCTTCTTCCAGTAGAGCAGCAGCAGGAAGCCGAAAATCATGCCGCCGAGGTGGGCGAAGTGGGCAACGCTGTCGGCCACACCGCCGAGACCGTAAGCCAGCTCAAGCACGAAGTAACCGATGATGAGCCACTTGGCCTTGATGGGTATAGGAATGAAGAAGATGTAGATCGGAGCATTCGGAAAGAGAAAGCCGAAGGCCAGCAGAACGCCGTAGATGGCGCCCGAGGCGCCGACAAGGGGCGTGTTGACGTAGTTGTTCAGCAGGCTCAGTTCGGGGTAGGCCGGCCAGGCTATGCTGCGGCCCGTCTGGCGGAACACTTCCCAGCCCTGGTCGATGGCCTCGCGGCAGAGCTGCGGGTCGGCGATAGTGTTCTCGATGCCGTTGATCACGTAGGCGAACACGCCCATCTGCACCAGTGCCGCGCATATGCCGCAGGTGAGATAGTAGAACAGGAAGCGCGCCGAGCCCATCGTGCGCTCGATGGTGCCGCCGAACATGAACAGCGCGAACATGTTGAAGAACAGGTGGCCGAAGCTGCCGTGCAGGAACATGTAGGAAATCAGCTGGAAAGGCTGGAAACCCGGCGACGAGAAGTAGAACAGCGCCAGGTTGCGCGTCAGCACCTGGTCGGCCGCTGGAATCAGAGCCATGAACAGCCATATCAGCGTGTTGAGTATAAGCAGGTTGAGAGTAACCTGCGGGATATTGCGGAATATCGAATTCTGTCCGGAGATCATATTCTGAAAGTTTGAAATGCAAAGTTAGCAAAAAATTCGGCCAAAGTAAGAGCCGGTTCGACAATATATGTTAACCCCAGTCCATTACCTCACCGTCAATGGCGCCCGCCGAGCGGGCAGTGGAGGTTGGTACGTCCCGCACCAACACCCGGCGAATATGCATTTATTTGAAGTTCAAGCGTTTGTGGCGGAGCTTCATGCCCAGACCTCCACGACGCTTCACGCTTGCCTTGACGGAAGGCTATGCCGCTAATTGTCGCCGATAAGATTGGCGCACGTAGCAAGCAAAAAGCCCGGATTCTTCGCGAATCGGGGCTTTTTACTGATGATTCCTGCAAAGACCGCTGAGCGGCTCCCAGGAAGGAGAATGTCTTATTACTGATTATATGACGGCCACCCCTCCCGAAGGTTTAACCGCCCATTTTACCTTTAACACCTCTTAACCCTACCCGCCCTAAAATCTACAATTTCGACCCGGGTCCTAAACTGGACAGGTTGCGGGCGCGGTCGAGGAGGGAGTTGCGGCCGGTGAGTTTGGTGTTGGCTTCGTTCCAGGCGTTCTGGGCGGTGGCGAGGGCGCGCTGGACTTTGTTCATGTCTTCGACGAAGGCGGCGAATTTGTCGAGCATGGCGGATGCCTGGCGGGCGATTTCTTCGGCGTTCTTTTCCTGGCGGTCGTGGCGCCAGATCTGTTCTACCAGGCGCATCACGGCGATGATATGCGCCGGCGAGACTATGACTACGCCGGCGGCGTGGGCCGTTTCCCACAGTTCGGGCTTGAGCTGCATGGCGGACACGAAGGCGCCTTCGTTGGGGATGAACATGAACACGTAGTCGAGTTTGGCCTTGCCGAGCCAGTCCTGGTATTTCTTGCCGCGGAGTTCAGCGATGTGGCG
>USGZ01000186.1 GCA_900554265.1 uncultured Porphyromonadaceae bacterium | reverse complement strand
TTGGGTTTCGAGCCCCGTTCGATATGGGTCGTGATGTTTTCCAGCACCACGATGGCATCGTCCACGACCATACCGATGGCGATCGACAGCGACGACAACGAAATGATGTTCAACGTCGATCCGACGGCATACAGGTAGATGAACGAACAGATCAGCGATACGGGGATCGTCAGACAGATGATGAAGGTCGCGCGCCACCGTCCCAGAAAGACCATCACCACGAGGACAACGAAGATAAAGGCATAGAGAATGGTCTCCGACAGGGAGTTGATGGCATCGGTAATCTCCTGCGAGCCCTCGAAGATCAGATCGATCCTGACATCCGAAGGCAGCGAGGCCTCGATGGCCGGCAGCCGCTTCTGGATCTCATGGACGATATCGACGGTATTCGATCCCGACTGCTTCTGGATTATGACCCGCACCCCCAGCTGACCGTTCACCCGTTCGTCCATCGTGGCCTTTTCAAGCGTGTCGCGGATCTCGGCCACGTCGGAGAGCATCACCGTGCGGCCCCCGGCGTTCGACACCACGACCTTGCGCATCTCGTCCGAGAGTTTGAACTCGCCGTCGGCCTTGATGTTGAAGGTGTTGTTGCCCACGTCGATCGTGCCGCTGGGGATGTTGACGTTCTCGGCGGGTATGTCGATGTGGCTGAAGAAGTTGTTCCACATGAAGCTGTGGTAGCTCTCGGAGTGCTCGCGGGGCAGGCCTACGTACTCGTCCATATTGAAAGTCACCACGTTGGCGAAGCTCACCTTGCCGGCTTTGTTGAGCTCGATAAGCTTGCGGTACATGCCCAGGGGGCTGCTGCCGGTCGGGCAGCCGAGCACGAAGGGACGTTCCTTTGTAGGTTTGAAGGCGTTGATGCGGCCGGCCACGTAGTTGGCGGCCCACTGCGACAGGTTCTCGTAGTCGCGTTCGATAATCAGTCTCATTGTTGTTTTAAGTATTCGGAATCAGAAGTCCGCGGAAATTGCGTAATGCCGTGTATCTGTCAGGGGTAATCAGAAGAGCCAGGCGGCTGTGATGGTCCAGTAGTTGTTCTTGCCGTCGATGGTCGCGCCCTGGCTGAGGTTGGAAATCTTGCTTACGGTCTTGGTTATGCCGAAGCCGTAGGAAGCGCCCACCTGCAGGTGGTTGAACAGCTGCACGCCCGCGCCGACGTTCCAGCTCACGTCGAAGCTCTTGTTCTCGTAGGCGGCGTTGATGGCCTTCTTGGATGCCAGGAATGCGAAGCTGGGACCCGTGAAGATGTAGGGCGACACGATTTTGCCTACCACGGGCAGGCCGAACTTATACTTCACGTTCAGGGGAATCTCGATATAGTCGCGCTTGCGGTAGTTGTCGTTGCCGAGCATCTCGAGCTGGTCGGGGTTGGTGTCGCTGATGCCGCTCTTGAGGCTGTTGGCGTTCACGCGGTGAACGTACATTACCGAAAGGTCGAAGCCCAGGTTGATGAGAGGAACGTTGACCTCCATCATCAGGCCGCCGGTGAATCCGGCGCGGTTGTCGGCGTTGAAGACGTCGGAATTGAGCTTCATCGAGCTGACCTCGGTACCGATGCGGGGACCGAAACGGAAGATGTCGCCGGCGGCGGCGGAAAGGCTGACGGTGGCAGCGAGCACAAGTGTCAGCAGGCCTTTGAGTAATTTCATATTTCTGTTTTAAGGGTTATATATTCGCAAAAGTACTATATTTTTGCCGTACCGCCATATTTTCGGCGAAAAAATTGTAATTTTGTATCATGACTCCAGAAGAAAAACTCAAGATTGAAGAAAAGATTGTCGAGATGCTCCGCACGGTCTACGACCCGGAGATTCCCGTCGATATCTACAGCCTGGGCCTGGTCTACCGCATCGACCTGGCCGACGACGGCGCCCTGACCGTCGACATGACCCTGACGGCCCCCAACTGCCCCATGGCCGAGTTCATCACCGAGGACGTGCGCATGAAGCTCGAGAGTATCGAGGGCGTCACGTCGGTGACCGTCAACATCGTTTTCGAGCCCGAATGGAATCAGGACATGATGAGCGAGGAGGCCAAACTCGAACTCGGACTCCTATGACCCTCGCGCGCACGCGTACATATTTTATAAGCGACATGCACCTGGGCGCGCGCTATATCGCCGACCGCCGTGCTCACGAGCAGGCCGTCGTCGCCTTCCTGCGCGCCATCGCCCCGACGGCCCGGCGCCTCTACATCCTTGGCGACGCCCTCGACTACTGGTACGAGTACCGCAACGTCGTGCCCCGCGGCTACGTGCGCTTCTTCGGCGCCCTGGCCGGGCTCGCCGACGCCGGCGTCGAAATCGTATGGTTCACCGGCAACCACGACATCTGGCTCTTCGACTACCTGCGCGACGAAATCGGCATCGAAATCCGCGACCCGCGCGCCGGCTACGAGCTGGAGGAAATCGACGGCAGCCTCTTCTGCCTCGGCCACGGCGACGCCATCGGCCACATGACCCCCGGCTTCCGTTTCATCCGCCGGCTGTTCCGCAACCGCCTGTGCCAGAAGCTCTACGCCGCCATCCACCCGCGCTGGACCATTCCCTTCGCCCACGCCTGGAGCAGCCACAGCCGCAAGGGCTACTCTACCCCGACAGCCCTGACCGCCGCGCAGCGCGGCCCGCTCGAAGTCTTCGCCCGGCAGCTGCTCGCCGCGCATCCGGAGTTGCGCTATGTCATCGTCGGCCATCACCACGTACCCGTCGACGAGCCCCTGAGCGATTTGTGCCGCCTCATAGTCCTCGGCGACTGGCTCAGCCGCCACACCTACGGCGTATTCTGCCCCGACTCCGGCTTCCGCCTGGCCGAGTACCGACCCGGCGACGAGCCCGCCGCCCCCTGAGCGCCACCGCCCGGCGAACCCTTCCGTCCCCAGGGCGTTTTATAGTAAATTACACAACTGACATATGACATTTGAAGAATTAGGCGTCCGCGACGACTTGCTCCGCGGCATATCCGAGATGGGCTTCGAGACGCCCATGCCCGTACAGGAAAAGGTAATCCCCCATCTGCTCGAAGGCGACCGCGACCTCGTGGGCCTCGCCCAGACCGGCACGGGCAAGACCGCAGCATTCGGCCTGCCCCTGATTCAGCGCATCGACACCTCGCGCCGCGTGCCCCAGGCCCTGGTTCTGGCGCCGACGCGCGAACTCTGCCTCCAGATTGCCGGCGACCTGGCCGACTTCGCAAAGTACGTCCCCGACCTGGAGATTCTGCCCGTCTATGGCGGCTCGTCCATCGAAAGCCAGATCCGCGCCCTGCGCAGCGGCGTGCAGATTATCGTGGCCACCCCGGGGCGCCTGATCGACCTCATAAACCGCGGCGTCGTGAAGCTCGAGGACGTCCATACCGTAGTCCTCGACGAGGCCGACGAGATGCTCAACATGGGCTTCGTCGACTCCATCGACGACATCCTCAGCCACGTGCCCGAGGACCGCAAGATGCTCATGTTCTCCGCCACGATGCCGCCCGAGGTGGCCCGCATCGCCCAGCGATTCATGCACGACCCCCTCGAAATCGTAGTCGGCACCCGCAACGAAGGCGCCAAGAACGTGCGCCACATCTACTACATGGTCAACGCGCGCGACAAGTACCTGGCCCTCAAGCGCATCGCCGACAATAATCCCAATATCTACGCCATCATCTTCTGCCGCACCCGACGCGACACCCAGGAAATCGCCGACAAACTCATCGCCGACGGCTACAACGCCGACGCCCTCCACGGCGACCTCAGCCAGCAGCAGCGCGACATCGTGATGCGCAAATTCCGCGACCGCGTAATCACCCTCCTGGTCGCAACCGACGTCGCCGCCCGCGGCCTCGACGTCGACGACCTCACCCACGTGATCAACTACGGCCTCCCCGACGATACGGCCGTCTACACCCACCGCTCCGGCCGAACCGGCCGCGCGGGCAAGACCGGCGTCAGCATCGCAATCATCCACTCCCGCGAGAAAGGCAAACTCCGCGAAATAGAGCGCATCATCGGCAAGAAATTCGAGCGCAAGGAAGTGCCGACGCCCGAACACATCATCGAGAAGCAGCTCTACAACCTGGCCGACCGCCTCGAGCGCGTCGAGGTCAACGACAGCGAAATCGACCGCTACATCCCCGGCGTGGCCAAGAAGCTCTCCTGGCTCAGCGCCGAAGATTTGCTCAAGCGCGTGCTCTCGCTGGAGTTCAACCGCCTGCTCGACTACTACAAGGACGCCCCGAAAATCGACTTCATCGACGAGAAACCCGCCCGCAAGGAAGGCAAGCGCGGCGACAAGCGCGGCGAGCTTGCGGTGCTCAACGAGC
>USGZ01000185.1 GCA_900554265.1 uncultured Porphyromonadaceae bacterium | reverse complement strand
CAGGGGGTAGCCGGTGGCCTTCGATGCCAGCGCCGACGAGCGGCTCAGGCGTGCGTTGACCTCGATTACGCGGTAGTCCATGCTGGCGGGGTCGTAGGCGTACTGGACGTTGCACTCCCCGACGATGCCAACGTGGCGCACAATCTTGATGGCCAGGCTGCGCAGGAAGTGGTAGTCGTCGTTGCTGAGCGTCTGCGAGGGAGCCACCACGATGGATTCGCCCGTATGGATGCCCAAAGGGTCGAAGTTCTCCATGTTGCAGACGGTGATGCAGTTGTCGTAGCAGTCGCGAACAACCTCGTACTCGACTTCCTTCCAGCCCTTGAGGCTTTTCTCGACCAGAACCTGCGGCGAGAACGCCAGGGCCTTCTCGACCAGGGCGCGCATCTCGGCGTCGTTGTCGCAGAAGCCGGAGCCGAGGCCGCCGAGTGCGTAGGCCGCGCGGACAATCACCGGGTAGCCCAGCCGGTTGGCCACGGCGAGGGCGTCCGGAACGTTGTCGACCGCCTCGGAGCGGATGGTCTTGACGTCTATTTCGTTGAGGCGCTCTACGAAGAGCTCGCGGTCCTCGGTGTCCATGATGGCCTGGACGGGAGTGCCGAGCACGCGCACGCCGTATTTCTCCAGCACTCCGTTGCGGTAGAGGTCGACGCCGCAGTTCAGCGCCGTCTGGCCGCCGAAGGCAAGCAGGATGCCGTCGGGGCGTTCTTTCTTTATCACGCGCTCGACGAAGTAGGGCGTCACCGGCAGGAAGTAGATTCTGTCGGCCATGCCCTGCGAGGTCTGCACCGTCGCGATATTGGGGTTCAGAAGAATGGTCTCGATTCCTTCCTCGCGGAGAGCCTTGAGGGCCTGCGCGCCGGAGTAGTCGAACTCGCCGGCCTCGCCGATTTTAAGGGCGCCGCTGCCCAGGAGCAGCACTTTGCGTATGGTTTTGTCGTTGCTCATGATTTATCTTATAGGAGTGCTGCGAAATCGTCGAAAATGAACTCTGTGTCGCGGGGACCGCTGCTGGCCTCGGGGTGGAACTGCGCCGAGAAGTAGGGCAGCGTCTTGTGGCGTATGCCCTCGTTGGTGCCGTCGTTCATGTTGATGAACAGAGGCTCCCAGTCGGAGGGTAGCGTCGTGTCGTCGACAGCGAAGCCGTGGTTCTGCGAGGTGATGTAACATTTCTGCGTCCCGGCCTGGCGTACGGGCTGGTTGTGGCTGCGGTGGCCGTACTTGAGCTTGTAGGTGCGGGCGCCGGCGGCCTTGGCCAGCAGCTGGTTGCCCATGCAGATGCCGCAGATGGGCTTGCCGGCCGTGATGGCCTCGCGCAGGTGTTCCACCGTGACCTCGGCGAAGTCCGGGTTGCCCGGGCCGTTGCTGATGAAGAGGCCGTCGTGGGGGATGCGGTTGAAATCCGTGTCCCAGGGCACGCGCACGACCCTCAGCCCGCGGGCGACCAGGCAGCGGATTATGTTGTGCTTGATGCCGCAGTCCACGAGCACAACCGTCTTGCGGCCTTCGGGGTCGGGCTCCAGAGCCTCCGGATGCTCCAGCAGGCGGGGCTCGGCATCGCCGGCGAATACCATAGCCTCGCTGCAGGAGGTTTCGGCGATAAGGTTGTGGACGTTAGGGTCGTACATCTCGGGCTCCTCGCAGCCTTCGACAATAATCTTGCCGAGCATCGAGCCGTGCTCGCGCAGGTGCTTGGTCAGGGCGCGGGTGTCAATGCCGAACAGGCCGGGAATGTGCTGCTCCTTAAGCCAGTCGCCCAGGGAACGCTCGGCCAGCCAGTGGGAGGGGTTGAAAGCGTAGTCCTGGGCGACGATGGCGCGGCAATGGATGCGCGAGCCCTCGTAGTAGCGGCTCAGAAGGGGAGAGCCGTCCTGCGGGGGCACACCGTAGTTGCCCAGCTGGGGAAATGTGCTGATGAGTATCTGGCCTTCGTAGGAAGGGTCGGTGAGGCTTTCGGGATAGCCCGTCATGGCAGTGTTGAAAACTACCTCACCCGAGGTCGAGCCCTCGTAACCGAAGCTCCGGCCTTTGTAGATGGTGCCGTCCGAGAGTATCAGAACGGCGCTTTTTGTCGCCTGCATACAGTAGGATTTCTTTAGACAGATGCCGGCCGTCGCCAAAAGCGGAACGACCGTACAAAGTTACAAAAAATTTCCCCTATGCCAAAACAAGGATTCAAAAACCCAGCAACCGGCAGAGCCGTCAAATTCACTTTCGCTGAGGATTTTGGTTTCATCGTTTTGTTGGGTTAAAGCAGTCAGAGTCCCAGCGGGACACGTTGTTCTCGATATAGTCGCTTATTTTATTTCCATCAGCGGCGCCTCGAATTATATGGTCATGATAGCGGTGCTGCCAATCAAAGTCAATCTTGTTTCTTCTTGCGAATCGAGTGACGGATTGTTTATAACCTCCAACCACAACACCCAATGCCGTACGGTATTGTCGTACTTTTGAGCTGAATCGTCGTTTGCGGATGCACCAGGGTGTATCCCTACGGTATTGTCGTACTTTTGAGCAGCTGAGTTGTCGTGTTCGGGTTTCATAGGCCGAGGTATTGTAACTTAGGGGTATAAAAAAACCGCCGGGGCGGGGTGCCGGGGCGGTTAAGGGATTGGTGCTGAGCATCAGGCTTCTTTTTTGCCGGGACGACGCTCTTTGATGCGGGCCTTCTTGCCGGTGAGGCTGCGGAGGTAGTAGAGCTTGGCGCGACGTACGCGGCCGTGCTTGTTGACGGTGATGGAGTCGATGAACGGGCTTTCGATCGGGAAGATACGCTCTACGCCGATGTTGTCGCTCATCTTGCGGACCGTGAAGCGCTTCTTGTTGCCTTCGCCGGAAATGCGGATAACGACTCCGCGGTACTGCTGGATACGTTCCTTGTTGCCTTCCTTGATGCGGTAGGCCACGGTGATGGTGTCGCCGGGTTCGAACTGATAATCCTTGGCTTCCTTGCCGGTTGCGAATGCTTCCTCGGCAATCTTGATTAAATCCATTGTTCTAAGTGGTTTAATGTTAACATTTTCGCAATATACGCAGGCTGCACGTCCTGCCAGAGATTGGGAATTCCGGGCGCAAAGTTACGAAAAATTCTTTCCGCCGCAAAATATTTCGCGGAATTTCGCTAATTTTGCACCGAAGCATATGAAAGGTACAGTTATCAAGAACACCGGCTCTCTCTACTCCGTGCGCCCCGACGGCTCGGACGGCGAGGTAACGTGCCGTATCAAGGGCAATTTCCGCATCAAGGGAATCCGCACCACCAATCCCGTCGCCGTCGGCGACAGGGTCGAGTTCGGCACCCCCGGGACCGACGGAATCGCCCTGATCAGCGCCATCGAGCCGCGACGCAATTATATTGTCCGCCGCGCCAGCAACCTCTCCAAGTCCGTGAGCATAATCGCCGCCAATATCGATGCCGCCATGCTCGTGGTCACGCTGATGCACCCCGAGACTTCGACCACCTTCATCGACCGCTTCCTGGCTTCCGCCGAGGCCTATGCCGTGCCGGCGATTCTCGTTTTCAACAAGACCGATCTGCTCGAAGGCGACCTCGATGCCATGGAGCTGCTCGAAGCCGTGCGCTATCTCTACGATTCGATAGGATACCGCACCGTCGCCGTCTCCGCAAAGACAGGCCTGGGACTCGACGAACTCCGCGCCGTGCTCCGCGGCAAGGTCACGCTTCTGTCCGGAAACTCAGGCGTAGGCAAGAGCAGCCTTATCAACGCCCTCATTCCGGGCCTGGACCTGCGCACCGGCGCCATCTCCGAGGCCCACGATTCAGGCATGCACACCACCACCTTCTCCGAGATGTTCGATCTCCCCGGAGGCGGCGCCATAATCGACACCCCCGGCGTCCGCGGTTTCGGAACCGTCGAGTTCAACCGCGAGGAAGTGGGTCACTTCTTCCCGGAGATTTTCCGCGAGAGTGCCAACTGCCATTTCGGCAACTGCACCCATACCCACGAGCCCGGCTGCGCCGTGCTCCGCGCCCTGGAGGAAAACCGCATCGCGCAGAGCCGCTACAGCTCCTATATGAGCATTCTCGAGGAAGCCACCGAGGAGGCCAAATACCGCAAGCCGCAATGAACAATTCCCCGCGAGAGCACTCTGAGACCCCGAAATCGCAAAAAAATGTTGCATTATAAATTCAAATTGCAAAATAGACCTAAAAAACACCTCCGGGACTTGCGCAATTGCAACATTTGGTATTAACTTTGCGTACTAATAATAGCAACAGCACAAAGAAGTAAAGTATTGAATTAGTTTTTTCATAGGATTAGATTTTTAAGGTTTAGACGCTGCGGGGCAATCGTGAGATTGC
>USGZ01000184.1 GCA_900554265.1 uncultured Porphyromonadaceae bacterium | reverse complement strand
CCGGCCGAGAATCAGGGCGCGGCGGCGTCCGGGCGCGGCGTGGCGGCTCTGGCGGTCGAGGGCATGGCGCAGCGAGCGCAGGTCGGGGGTGAAGCCGTCCGTCATCAGCACGCAGCCGTCGACGCCGTGGTTGATGCTCATGCGCATTTCCGGAATCGCAACGTCCGCCGCCTCGGCCAGGTCGACGAACAGCCCGGCGACCATGCGGCTGAAGTCGGCGACACCTACGGCATCGATGCCGATAAGCTCCTTGGCCGTTCCGAAGGCGGCCTCAAGCTCCTCGCCGACGGCCTTGTCGGAATTGTCGAAGATAATCATGGCGCAATCCTCGAGCAGGGCGATTTTCTCGCGGATCTTGTCGCGGTGCGAGGGGAAGTTGGCGTCGTGCTCGTCGCTCATGGGGGTGAGGATGCCGATCTGAGGCCGCAGCATGCCGCTGGCCATGAGGGCCTCGGCCTGACCGGGGCCGTCGATGCCCACCTCGAAAATCTCGGTCTCATGGGCGCCGGAGAACCAGCACTCGAACACCGAGAGCATCACGCCGATAAAGGAATTGTAGCTGCGTGGACTGCGCCAGACGTTCTGCCCGGCCTGCAGCATGGTGCGGTAGAGCACTTCCTTGACGGCGCTCTTGCCGAAGCTGCCGGTTATGAGGATGCGCTTGCCCTGGCTCTCGCGGGCCAGCGAGCCGGCCAGCAGAGCCAGCGCGCGGCGAACGTCGCCGACGACGATGAAGGTCGAGCTGGGGTATTCGCCGCCGAGGTCGCGCTCGGTCATGAACACGCGCACGCCCTTGCCGTACATTTCGCCGACGTAGCGGTGGCCGTCGTTGACCTCGGTACGCAGGGCGGCGAACATGGCGCCCTCGCTGCGGGGCAGCATGCGCGAATCGGTAACGACCTCGGCGATGCGGCCGTCGGCCGGACCGCTGACTTTGGCGGTGACTCCGGCCTGCGCGAGGCGGGAGATTATGTTTTCAATAGTGAGATATCGTGTTGTCATTTCCTGTCAGTTATAGTTTGGCCTATGATAGGCCTGTGGGCGGCGGCGGCGCTGGCGCGGCGCCCTTCGACGGCTGCCGCGCGGGCCGCGTCGGTCATGAAACTGCGGCTGAAGATGTCGTAGATGTATTCCACGGCCATGTCGGAGGGGTGTTTCAGGTCGTCGGCGTAGAAGCGGTAGTCGCGCAGGTCGTCGTTCACAATTTCGAATGCCGGGAAGTAGACCGCGTGGCCGTGGGCGCAGATTTCCTCGGCGGCAAGCTGGAGCGTGGCCTTGCTGAGATTGTTGCCGTGCAGCCCGTCGGCGAGGTGGCGTATGGGGCTGACGGTAAGGATGATGTTCAGGTCTTCGGGCAGCAGGGGCATGAGACGTTTCCAGCCTTCGGCAATCTCGCCCAGGCTCAGCCGGCGGCGCTCGAAGCGCGAGGCCGGGAACTTATGGCAGTTGCCGACCGGGATGCCGCCGTCGAGGTAGAACACATAAGCGGTGCCGAGCGTAAGGCAGAGCAGCTTGCTGCCGGCGCGGGTAAGGTGTTCGCGCAGGGAGGCCAGCCCGGCGTTGAGCCGCGCGGCCAGGGCTTCGGCATCCTGCCCGCAGTAGCGCGAGGCATAGTCGAGGCAGTGGTAGCCCATCGGACCGGGAGTGAAGTCGCCGGCGCCGTATTCGCGGCCGGTCAGCGCGTCCGTCAGGCAGCGGAAAAGCGAGGAGGGATTGTAGAGCGGACCCATCGGGTTGGCCATCGTGTCGAAGCCGTCGCGGGCGAGCGCGGCCCCGACGCTGTCGGCGAAGCAGGAGCCCAGCAGTGTTATCGCCGTAGCCGGCTCTATCCAGGGCCTGAATTCCTGGGGCTCTATTTCCGTCCTGAACTTGATCATCTTAGAACATCTGGTAGTCGGTGCTGAGAACCTGGAACTCGGTGCGGCGGTTTATCTGGTCGGCGGCGTCCTGGTCCTCGGGCGAGAGCGTCAGTATGTATTCCTCCGTCAGCACGGTGCCTTCCGGGAACTGCGGGTACTCGCGCGCGAGTTTGCGGGTAATGGTCTTGGGGCGGCTCTTGCCGTAGCCCTGGCTTTGCAGGCGGTCGGGCTGGATGCCTACGGAAATCAGATAGTCGATAACCGAGCGGGCGCGGCGCGACGACAGGCCGATGTTGTACTCGTCGGAGCCGTGGCGGTCCGTATGCGAGGCCATCTCGATGGTAACGTTGGGATTGTCGCGGAGCACCTGGGCCATCTCGTCGAGCGCGGCGGTCGACTCGGAGCGCAGGGTGGCCTTGTCGTAGTCGTAGAAGATGTTCTCGATAACCTGAGGCTTGTTGATTGCGGCGAGGATGAAGTCGACCCCGTACTCGGCGTCCTCCTCGGCATCGTCGGCGGTGAATTCCTGGCGCGAGTTGAGATAGCCGCGGGCACCGGCCATCATCACGTAGCTCACGCCGCGCTGAAGCGGGAAGGAGAAGGAGCCGTCGTCGCGGGCCACCTGCTTCTGGTTCGAGCCGTCGTTGCCGACGATGCGGATCACGGCGTTCGGAACCGGTTCCTCGTCGCGGTCAATCACCCACCCGGAGATAAGTATCTTCAGGTCGGGGAGTTCGAAGGAGTAGATATGGTCGTAGCCGCGGTTGTCGGTGCGGTTGCTGCTGAAGAATCCGCTCTCGCCCTCGCCGAAAGTGATGCCGAAGTCGTCGGCCGCGGAGTTGACGGGCAGGCCCATGTTGGTGATTTCCCAGCCGCCGGAGGAGGTGAGACGGGCGCGGAAGAGGTCCAGGCCGCCGTAGCCGGGATGGCCGTTCGAGGCGAAGTAGAGCAGCGAGTCGGTGCGCACGTAGGGGAACATCTCGTCGCCCGGGGTGTTGATCCATTCGCCGAGATTCTCCAGCGAGCCCTCGCGCTCCTTGAGGTTGACGCGCCATATGTCGCGGCCTCCGCTGCCGCCGGGCATGTCGGAGCTGAAGTAGAGCCAGTTGCCGTCGGGCGACACTGCCGGGTGGGCGTAGCTGGAGATGGTGTCGCGGGTAATCTCGAAAAGCACAGGCGCGCTCCACTTGGCGTCCGAGCGCTGCGAGGTATAGATTTCGACGCCCGTGTTGGCGTTGGGCTCGCGGCGGGCGCGGCTGAGGTACATGGTTTGGCCGTCCGGGGTGAAGGAGGGCGTGCCCTCGTCGACCTCGGTGTTGAGTTCGCCCTCGACGGCTTGCGGACGCTGCCACTGGCCGTTCTCGTCCTTGGTCACGAACCATATGTCGCCCTTTTTCATGCCGGTGATTTCGCTGCGGTGGTCGCCGGTGACCTTCTCGGTGGTGGTGGTGAAGTAGAGCTGGTCGAGCGAGCCGCCCAGGAACATCGGCGAATAGTCGGCGCGGCGCGAGTTGAAGAGCTTGGCGTTGCGGACTACGTAGCGCGTGGCGCCCTCGCGGGCCTGGGCCATGCGCGCGCCGCTGAGGCCGCTGAGGGCCAGCTGGTCCTCGGGATGCCATTTGAGATACTCCTGGTAGCTGTTGATTGCGGCTGCGGGATTGCCGGCGCCCTGCTGCATCTGAGCCATGTAGAGGTAGAGCATCGAGTCCGGGTACTCGTAGCGGGCGGCGTTCTGGTATGCTGCCGCGGCGCGGGCGTACTGGTTCAGGCGCCTGTGGCACTCGGCCATCCTGAAGGCCACCTGGCCACGCAGGGGGCGCTCCTCGCGTTTGGTGAGCTTGTTGTATATCTTTCGGTAGGTCTTCGACGCGTCGTAGTATTCCCCGCGTGCCAGCTGCTCGTCGGCGGTAGCGAGTTTGGCACCGCCGCAACCGGTCAGCAGGATGCTGACAAGCGCGAGGCAGAATATGGTTTTGCTCAGTTTCATGTCGGTAGAGTACATTATATATTATAACGGCGCAAATTCCTACTTATTGGGCGCACGGGTCAGGAAATCATGCTCCAGTCCCTGTTGCGCTTGGCCGCCAGGGCCATCGAGAGGGCGAATGTGCGGTTTTCGGGCTTGGCCAGGGTCGGGTCGTCGTCGAGGAGCCGCTCGGCGATGGCGCGGGCCTTGCCGATTATAAGTCCGTCCTGGGCCAGGTTGGCGATTTTCAGGTCGAAGGGCAGGCCGCTCTGCATGGTGCCCTCGATGTCGCCGGGACCGCGCATCTTCATGTCCTCCTCGGCGATGACGAAGCCGTCGGTGGTCGAGGTCATGACTTCGAGGCGGTGGCGCGTCTCCTTGGCTATCTGATGCTTGCTCATGAGGATGCAGAAGCTGCGGTCGGCGCCGCGGCCTACGCGTCCGCGCAGCTGGTGGAGCTGCGAGAGGCCGAAGCGCTCGGCGTTCTCGATAATCATGGTGGTGGCGTTCGGAACGTTGACGCCCACCTCGATTACCGTCGT
>USGZ01000183.1 GCA_900554265.1 uncultured Porphyromonadaceae bacterium | reverse complement strand
CACCATTCGCTGGCCGCCGACTTCACCCTCTCCGCCGCCCATGTACGCGACATCATCGCCAAAGTCATCGCCTCCGGGCTGCCCGAACACGTTTGCCTTAACGTCAACATTCCCGCCAAGGTACGTCCCGAGGGCATACGCGTCTGCCGGGCCGCGCGCGGCTTCTGGACGGAGGAATACAAGCGCTATCTCGACCCGCAGGGTTCTCCGTTCTATCTGCTGACGGGCAGGTTCGTCAACGAGGAACCCGACGCCCGCGACACCGACGAATACTGGCTCGACAGGCGTTACATCAGCATAGTGCCCGTCACACCGGACATGACGGACCGCGAGGCCATAAAAAAACTGGCTTCGGAGTACAATGCGGACTTCGATTAAATGCAAATATTTGTTGCTAAAATATAATGTTTATTCATAAATGTGTATAAATATTAACGCACAGTCCGAATAAAATACTATTTGTCAACACATTAAGCCGAAATCCGCCCTACAAGGCTTTCTAAAGGGGTTTGCGGCGCTTTGCAGTTTCAAAATTAATTCTGATATTTGCATCAGCATTTGTTTAGATTTAATTTTTTGGAAAGACAAGAAAACTCCACACAAAGACTTAATGTGCACAATTAGCTACTAAAACAATAAAAAGGCCGAACCGGATGGCAAGGCCTTTTTTCTTTTTTATAGGGACCGGGGGAGAGGGGGCGAGAGGCGACCGGGGGCTTCGGCAAGAACAGGCTCGGGGAAAATCCCGATCAATCTCGACTAATACCGTTAAATCCCGATTAATCCTGATTAATCCCGATAATTCCCGTTTAATCGAGAATTATTGAAATAATATTACAACGCAAGTGAACTTTCAGGCTTGGCCACGCGTATTATTATTGAATCATTCAGATTTCAACTATATAATATACAATAATATGCGCCAGCCACTTGCCCCTATCCACAACGCGATCCACAGCACCATCGCAATCATAGTGATGGCGATTATTGCCATCCTCATCGGCAGCTGCGAGACTTTCAACAGCACTTCCGGCACTCCCGAAACCGCCGGCACGGATAATCCCGTCCTGACGGAGCACTATACAGCCAGTACAACCGTAAGCTTCAAGTGATTATACGGCCTAACGCCGCATGTTCCATAATGCCTCCGGAATGCGGCCGAGGGGGTCGAAAAGGCGGGCGATGTGGCCTCGCCGCAACATTTCCTCTGTTTCGAGATTTATGAGTTCCGGGCTGTCGATCAGCGCTATGCGGTCCGACAGCGCTATGGCTATGTCCAGTTCATGCGTCGAGAATATCACGCACTTGTCCTTGTCGTGTGCCAGGCGCCCCAGCAGATCGCATAGCTCGTAGCGGTTGGGCAGGTCGAGGAAGGACGTCGGCTCGTCCAGGAGCATCACAGGCGTGTCCTGCGCCAGAGCACGCGCAATCATCACGCGCTGGCACTCGCCGTCGCTCATCGTATCGGCGGTGCGGGCGGCGTAGTCCTGCATGCCTACTGCCCTGAGAGATGAATCGACAATTTCCTCGTCGGCAGCCGAGAGCCGACCGGTCCATCCCGTGTAAGGCGCGCGGCCCATGGCCACTATGTCGCGGCAACGCATGGCGGCGATACGCGTGCGCTCGGTGCTGACAAAAGATATCCTTTTGGCCAGCTCGCGCGGAGGCAGCTTCCGCAGGTCGACGCCGCAGACATCAACGCGCCCGGTATAGCGGCCGAGCCCGGCAAGAGCTCGCAGCAGAGTGCTCTTGCCGGCTCCGTTGCGGCCGAGCAGAGCCGTCAGCGTGCCGCTGCCGAAGCCGGTATCGACGCCGCGCAGCAACGTGCGACGGCCGTAGCCTACGCCGAAATTCCCGAGTTCAAGTACCTTATCGTTCATCGTCGCGCAGGGTTATCTGTTCTTCATCACCACCCACACCACGACCGGAATACCGGCGAGTGCCGTGACGGCGTTGACGGGAACGGTGAAGAATTTGGAGATGATGTCGCAGGCAAGGAGCACGGCGGCTCCGGTGAGAATCGCCGCCGGCATCAGGACGCGGTGGTCGCTGTCGGCAATGAACATGCGGGCCACGTGGGGCATCGCCAGGCCGATGAAGCCTATCGGCCCACAGAAGGCCGTGACGCTTCCGGCAAGAAGTACCGTGGAGCTAAACAGCAGCGCCCGCGCGCGGACGGCCGAAAGGCCCATGGTACGCGCGTAGTCCTCGCCGAAGAGCAGCAGGTTCAGCGGTTTGGCGGCGGCAAGAGCGAGAACGAGGCCGAGAACAACGGCCGGAACGAGTATCCACAGCTGTGCCGCCGTAACGTCGCCAAGCGAGCCCATGGTCCATATCACGAAAGCCTTGAGGGCATCCTCGTCGCTGAGGTACTGGAGTATCTGGACTATGGCGCTCACACCCGAAGAGAACATCATGCCCAGGATGAGGATTACCATGATGTCGCGAATCCTCGAGGCTACCGCACCCATAAGGGCAAGAATCAGGGCCGCTCCCGCCCATGCCGCGCCGGCCATACCCAGGCCGGATACCAGGGAGGTGGCTCCTATCAGCGGTGCTCCGAGGATGAACAGCGCCACGCCGAGACTGGCGCCGGAGCTGACTCCGAGCACGTACGGGCCGGCGAGCGGATTGCGGAAAAGAGTCTGCATCTGCAGACCTGCGGCGGCCAGCGCCCCGCCGGCAAGCATGGCCACCAGAGCCTTTACGAGGCGGATATGTACTACAATGACACGGATACTCTCCGGACACTCCCCTCCGGTGAGGGCCGCCAGGACGGTACGCGGCGCTATCTCTACGCCGCCGAAGCATAAGTCCGCCACGAACAGCAGCAGGCAGCTCGCGGCCAGGACAAGCAGGACGGCAGGAGAGCGTTTCATCGCAACTGAATGTAATAATACAAGGAGTCAGCGGCAAGATCCGGATGGAAGATTCCTATCAGGTCGCGCAGGGCCAGGTCGGGGCGCACGGTGGCGCTTTCATAGTAGTCGTTTCCGCCGCCGGGTGTCATACGGCGGGTGCAGTTGAATACGCGTCCGTGTCGTACAGGACGAACATCTGCGAAGCGGGGCAAGACCTGCCGGAGTTCGGCGAGGGAGTTTGCCGTGCCGGTGTTTATCCAGACGTCGGCGCTGTCGGCCAGCAGATAGGCCTGCTCCACATCGACAGGCACGGAGGCGTCGGTATCATTTTCGCCGTAGACGTATCGGCCTCCGGCGTCGTCAATCATGCGGATGAGGTAGCTGCGGACGGAAGGCATGAACCATACGTCGCCGTAAGGGATGTTGAGCATCACGGCCGGCTTTTCGGTCACGGCGGCAGCCGCGCCCTTATATCGGTTGTAGGAGGCGGCGATGGAATCGAATGCGGCCTCGGCCTCGGCGCGGAGCCCGGTGATTTCACCGAGGGCCACGGTCCACTCGGCTTTGCCGAGTGGATTGTTCTCCACGTAGTCGCCTACATAGAAATAAGGTATTCTCAGCTCGCGGAGCTTTGCCTCCATGCGCGAGGGACTGCTGACGCCGTAGAGAAGCACCAGGTCCGGCGACAGCGCCGCCAGGGTCTCGTAGTTCACGTTGCCGTCGTAGCCTACGTCGGCGCTACTGTCGAGGCGTCCTGAAACTTCGGGATTGGAGACGAAGTCCAGGCCGCTGACGCCCACGACGGCATCAGTATGCCCGAATGCGTCCAGCATGGCGATATGGGTCGTGGACATCACGACAATCCTCCGGGCTGCCGAATCGACCACGGCGCCCTCGAAGCCCGCGGGCGTTTCCTCGCCGCCGCGCAGCAACAGGATGCGGCTTACGTCGGCGGAATCGGCGTTCTGCCAGGGCGCCGTCGCCGTCACCATGACGCTCTGCGAACCCGGACGGCCCGTAATCGTGAAGCCTTCGGCATACTCCGGAGCATATATCAGGCTGTCGAAACCGGCGGAGTCATCGCCGGCGCCTCCCGTGCCGCCGGTGCAGGCAGCGGCGGCAAGCAGGAACAGGGAAATTATCGCTTTGTGCATATTCATTTAAACTCAGTGGCTCTTGGAGCCAAGGATGGAGCAATACCGCGAAACGTAGGGATGCACGCCCGTGCATCCGTCATAATTCGCTGACAATCGGCAGATGTTCCAGGGAACATCCCTACTTACGTACGAAACCTTGGATTTTGCATTACCCATCAGATGGCTACCTGAAAAAAATTAAGCAGGCACTCTTAGGACGGAGGGCCTGCTATAATTTTTACCTTTACCGGAATCCGGCCTTGCGCACGGCGGGTTCCGAAAAAAGACTTGATTACTTCTTGTTGCGGACAGCGTAGCGGCTCATGAACTTGTCCACGCGGCCGGCGGTGTCGACCAGCTTCTGGTTGCCGGTGAAGA
>USGZ01000182.1 GCA_900554265.1 uncultured Porphyromonadaceae bacterium | reverse complement strand
GGCAGAACTGATAGCATTCTGCCGCACGCGTCTTACATCGACGGAAGCCGAACTCGAAAGCGCCCTCGCAGGCCTCGAGTCAGCTACCGAGTAAATCAGTTTACCGGAACGGTCACCGGAGTGGTCGGGGTAATGTTGACCTCTGTATTGTACGTCTGGATGAGCACGCCCTCCGGGCTGTACCATTCGTAGACATCCGGAGCGCCGGCCACGTCGTACTCGACAACATAGAAACGTACGTCCGGACGCTCGTAGAAGTCGATGTCGTCTACGGCCTGAGTCGTGTACTGGCTGTTGGCGATGGCTGTCTGAACAGCTTCGGGAACGGCGGCGACGTTTTTCTCGTAGTCGGTCTCCGTCATCACCCACTTGGCGTCGCGGTCGAACCACACGTCGACCGAATATCCGTTCTCGCGGCCCTCGGCTACGCTGTAGACGCCTTCGCGCTCCCATTTCACATTGGTCAGCCCGGGCTTGACGCTATTGAGCGCCTGGGTGTACTTGCCGTCTACGTGGATATTGTCGTTGTCATCGTCGCTGCATGCTGCAAACGTCGCCAGGGATACGCTTGCGAAAAGCAAAAAGATAAATTTCTTGAACATGGCTTTTGTAATTTATTGCCGGTGCGCACATCGCACCTTCTTCTAAAACATCCCCGACCGCCTAAAAGTTCTCAACCCCCCGTCCAGCCATTCCCGGCAGTATCGGATTCTATGGCCAATGTATGTTCTGCTTTAATGCAAGTTCCTGGGCCTTGTCGGCAAGTATGGTTTCAAGAAAGCGCTTATCCATAATCGTTTAGTTTGTTGCAAAGATAAGGATTTTTCTTTAGATTGCCTTATTTGTCGGGTTTGCCGGAAGTGCTCTTTCGGCCGGCCGGACTGATTTGGCGAGCCGGAGGGATCTTGCCGGAACCTTATCGGGTTACGTGGATATTATATTTTGGCGGAAGCTATTGCACCGTCAGGAGGTTTTGGTTATCTTTGGCAGCGAGTTCTGGGCTACCGGCGGCTTCTTTATCCAGGGAGGCCCGGATCTCGCCAGGAGCCATTGACTTACCGATGCTTTCGCAACCCATAAACCTGTTAAAGACCAACAGTACAAACGGCGGAAGCTCTTTCCGCCACATAACAAAATATTTATGAACCACAAACTTCTATTTCTTGCGGCAACGACTCTGTCGCTCTCGGCTATGGCATACGCTGCCGTAGCCACAGTTCCCAAACCGGCGCCCGAAGAGGCCCGACGCCTGACAGAGCGAGCTTCCGCCGAAGCCACGACACGACACGCCGACATCCTGGCCGAACCTTACAGTCCCTCGGCCCAGGCTCTACGCAACCGCACGGAAAGCAACCCGGACCTGGCAGCCAACAAGGCCTCCCGTGCCGCCGCCTCCATACCCGACCTCCGCGGCGCTGTCTATGCCAGCGATATCATAACCAGCGAATACGACGGCGACATGGGTCTCTATTCCGTCAAGTCCGCCGAGACTACCATGATTTTCGACGGCCCCAATGCCCTTTACGGCGGTGTCCGCGTCGGTAACATGTACTATACGACCAATTACGACGAATACTACGGCTCGATATACGTGACCGTCTACGGCTGGGACCTCGAGACCGGCAACCGCACCGGCTACGCGAACGGCGAAACCAACTGCGCCGCTCCCGCCGGCGTCGTCTACGACCCAACGACGGAAATGTGCTACGGCATCACCTTCAACGACGACGCCACCGCCCTGCAGCTAACCAGACTGCAGTACACCAACAGCTCGGTTACCGCAACCCCCGTAGCCGCCCTTCCCGGCACCTGGAACTCTCTGGTTGTCGACGCCCAGGGCCAGCTCTTCGGCATCAGGACCGAGACCGCCGTTGTCGACGGAAAACTCGTCGCCACCGGATCGACCCTGAACAAAATCGACAAGGAAACCGCCGCAATCACGCCTGTCGGCCCTACGGGCAAGGCACCCCAGTACATGAGTTCCGCGACTATCGACCTCAAGACCGGACGCATGTTCTGGAACGTGATGGAGGAAGGCAAGGGATCGGTACTCTGCGAGGTTGATCTCGCCACCGGTACGGCTACCGACCTGTTTGCCTATACCAAGAACGACGAAGTGATGGGCATGTACGTACCCGCCCCCGAAGCCGAGGACGGCGCACCCGCCGCTCCCGAAAACCTGACGGTATCCTTCCCTGAAGGCTCGATGAGTGGCACGGTAAGCTTCGACATTCCCTCGCTGTGCTACGACGGCTCCGCGGCCGAAGGCGATGTGACATACACCGTCACGGCCAAGGGCACGGCAGTCGCTTCCGGTAGCGCCGCCGTCGGCTCCCACGTCGACGCTCCGGTGACTGTTTCCGAAATCGGCGACTGCGAATTCATCGTATTTACCTCCAACAGCGTCGGCGACAGTCCCAAAGTCAAGTCGACCGTATTCGTCGGCCACGGCGTTCCCCGCAATCCGGCCGACATTGTCCTCACACGCGGCGAAAACGATACGATGCTGCTGAGCTGGAGCCCCGTCACCTCCGCCGGCGACAACGGTTATCTCGCTCCCGAGGAAGTTACCTATACCGTAACCCGCTTCCCCGGCCAGACAACTGTCGCAGAGAACATTTCCGAGACAAGCTTCTCGGAAGTCATCCCCGAGCCTGAGACGCTGACCTCGTATTACTATACCGTAATGGCCTCCAACAACGGCCGCAATTCCGGAGCCGTGCAGTCCAACACCATAGCCCTGGGCAAAATCGTGCCCCCATACCTGAACAGCTTCGACTCGCCGGCGGACATGGGCGGATTTACGACTATCGACGGCAACCACGACAACAAGACCTGGCAGTACTACTCCAGCCAGTACAAGGTCTATTGTCCCTACACCACAGCCGACGGTCCTGTCGACGACTGGCTCATCACTCCTCCGATTCAGCTCCAGGGCGGCAAGACATATATCGTAAGCTTCACCACCAACGCCTACGGTCCCAGCTATCCCGAGCGCCTCGAGGTCAAGTGGGGCGACGCCGCCACCGCCGAAGCCATGACCAATGTCATTCTCGGGCCCACCGTCGTCGACAGCAGTACTCCCGTGGCTTACGACGGTAATATCCGGCCCGAGGCGGACGGTCTGTATTTCATCGGGTTCCACGGCATTTCGGACCGCAACATGTTCAATCTCTATGTCGACGACATCGCCGTCGAGGAAGCTGCCGAGATCGTGGCTCCCGGTGCCGTGACCGACTTTGTAGCCCAGGCCGACAACAACGGCGAATTCTCCGTCAGCATCTCCTTCGCGGCTCCCGCCGTCGACCTTGCCGCAAATGCCCTGCAGTCCATCGACAGAATCGAAATCGCCCGCGGCGACCAGATTGTAAAGACCTTCGAGAATCCCGCACCCGGCAAGGAACTCGCCTATACCGACCTGGTCGACGCCGGCGGAGAGTACACATATACCGTAACGCCCTTCAACAGCGCCGGCTCCGGCCGCGCGGCCACGGCTTCAGTTTTCGTAGGCTTTACCCGTCCGGCCGCTCCGGAAGGCCTGACCATCGCCGAAACTGAAACCGACGGCGAGATTACCGTCACCTGGCAGCCCGTAACTCAGGACAGAAACGGCAAGACATATCCCGAAGGCGCCATCACATACGGCGTCGCCGAACCTGACGGCGAAGGCAACTGGTCTCTGATTGCAAGCGACCTTAGGGTTCTCGAGTATACATTCCGCGCACTTGCCGCAGGCGAGTACGACTTCGTCCAGTACGCCGTATTCGCATTCTACGGCGAAGACGATTACAGCGGCAACGTGACCGACCTCATTCCCGCGGGCACTCCTGTCGAGAACTTCGCCGAAAGCTTCGCCGAAGGCTACCTCACCCACCCCTGGGCACAGGGATTCACCGAGCAGGCCGCAGCCTGGAATTTCTGCATCGACAGCGAAATGCCCAGTGTCGGAGCCTGCGATGCCGACAACGGCTTCGCCCGCATGTACTGCAACACTCTCGACGGGCGCGCTTCCCTGCTGTCCTCGAAAATCGACCTACGCGCCTGCACCAATCCCGAAGTCAGCCTTTTCGCCTTCAACATCCTCAGCGAGAACGGCGAGAACAACGACAACAATATCGTCAGCATCTACGCCAAGACCGCCGGTGCCGGTGAATGGACCCTGGTGAAGACCTCACCCGTCAACGAGCTCACCGACAAGAACGAATGGGCTCCCATGGTAGCCTCCCTGACGCAGTTCGCAGGTCAGACTGTCGAAATCCGAATTGAAGGCACCGTCAAGTCGTATTCCAACATGTTCTTCGACAATATCCGCGTCGGCGAACATGCGGACAACGACGCCGCAATCCGCAGCATCAGCGCTCCCGCCTCCGTCGCTCCCGGCACAAGCTATTACGTAGACGTCACCGTCGGCAACAAC
>USGZ01000181.1 GCA_900554265.1 uncultured Porphyromonadaceae bacterium | reverse complement strand
GCGCTCGCGGATGGCGGCCTCCCAGCTCAGCGAGCCTTCCTTGCGCAGGCGGGGATAGGAGGTCATGTAGACGGCCGTGCCGGCCAGGGGCAGACTGGCGCGTCCGCCGCCGAGACGGTCGCGGATTTCGCCGCCGCTGCCGGTGGCGGCGCCGTTGAAGGGCTCGACGGTGGTCGGGAAGTTATGGGTCTCGGCCTTGAGGCTGAGTACTGTCTCGATTTCGCGCTCGGAGAACAGCGAGGGGCGGTCGCCGGCCTCGGGAGCGAACTGGCGGATTACAGGGCCCTCGATGAAGGCCACGTTGTCCTTATATGCGCTGACAAGGCGGCGGGGTGCCTCGGCGCTGGTGCGCTTGATGAGTTTGAAGAGGCTCTGGGGCATCTCCTTGCCGTCGATTATGAAGGTGCCGTTGAAGATTTTGTGGCGGCAGTGCTCGGAGTTCACCTGAGAGAAGCCGAACACCTCGGAATCCGTCAGCGGACGGCCCAGGCGCTTGGCCAGGCCGGCGAGGTATTCCTCCTCCTCCGGGCTCAGGGCGAGACCTTCGGTGAGGTTGTAGGCATGGATATCGTCGATTTCCACCATCGCGGCGGCCTTGGAAGAAGTGTCGAACACGTCGGCGGCGGGATTGGTGTAAACTCGCCGGAGCATGGGGTCGAAAGCAGGCTCCTCGCCCGCGGGCACACGGTTGAACTCCTCGATACGCAAAATGCCGCGGAGACCCATATTCTGAGTAATCTCCACGGCATTTGTGCTCCAGGGGCTTATCATTTCCTTTCGGGGACCCACGTAGACACCCTCGAGGGTATCGGCTGCCAGCGGTTCGGCGCCGCTGAAGAGCCATCGCAGGCGTTCGGTCTCGGAAAGGTTCAGAGGATGGTCGGACTCGACGGCATATGCTGTCGTACCCGAGGCATTCGTAAAGTATTTGAGCATGGCGGAAACTGTAACTTTTTGAGTGGCTTATTTGCCGCCGCAAAGTTACGCAATTTTTTCTCGCCGCGCAACAATTATTCCATCAGCTTGAGGCTGCGGGATATGAACTTGGTCAGGTCGGCGCCCTTCAGAAGCCCGTTGGCCAGCAGGGCCAGGTCGACGAGCTGGGCCACTTCGGGAGCGTCCTTGGCATAGGCGTCAATGGCCTTGTCCTGCTCTACGCGGGCGTCGTGGACGGCCGTCTCGAAGTCCTTGACCTTCTGCTCGTTCTCGGCATCGAGGGGCTTGCCGTCGGCTTCCTTGCGGATTGCGGCGGCGGAGGCGCTGTCGGCGTCGATTTTCTCTACCAGGGGCTTTACGGTCTCGTCGAGGGCCTTGTCGGCCTTGGCGAGAATATTGACTACCAGCGGATTCTCCGTGTTGACAACGAGGTTGTAGCTGTCCGGCATCTCGCCGTAGAAGTTCATGCCGGGCTGTAGCGCGGCCATCTCCTTCATTCGGCGCATGTACTCGTTCTGCGTGAGCACCACGGGGTCGGCCGTCTGTCCGAGGGCCTCGAAGGCCACTACGAAGCTGGTTTTCTCAATCTTGCGGGCGGGCTGCTCGAACAGGCGGGTGAGAATGCAGCGCTGCACGGGATTGAGGTCGGCTTCCTTGCGGTTGTTCTTGCGGATGAGATTGTCGACCACGTCGGCGTCGACGCGCACCAGGTCGGTATTCTCGAGCTTGCGCTCAAGCAGGCTTACGAAGTGCTGGTCGAGCTGGCCGTCGAGGAGCAGGACGTTGTAGCCCTTTGCGTTGGCGTCCTGGATGTACTTGTACTGGGCCACGGGGTCGGTCGAGTAGAGGTAGACGATATGGCCTTCGGCATTGGTCTGCTCGTCCTTGACCAGCTCCTTGTATTCGTCGAGGGTGTAGTACTTGCCCTCGGTGTCCTTCAGGAGCATGAACTTCATGGCGGCGTCGCAGAACTTCTCGTCGGTGAGCATGCCGTAGACGATGAAGATGCGGATGTCGTCCCACTTCTTCTCGAACTCGGCGCGGTCGGCCTTGAAGAGTTCTTCGAGGCGCGAGGCAACCTTCTTGGTGATGTAGCCGGAGATTTTCTTAACGGCGGTATCGCTCTGGAGGTAGCTGCGGCTTACGTTCAGAGGGATGTCCGGGCTGTCGATCACGCCCTGCATGAGCATCATGAACTCGGGCACGACGCCCTCGACGCTGTCGGTCACGAACACCTGGTTGCAGTAAAGCTGGATTCGGTTGCGGTTGATGTCGAAATTGTTCTTAATCTTCGGGAAATAGAGGATGCCGGTTAGGGTGAAGGGGAAGTCGACGTTGAGGTGAATCCAGAACAGGGGGTCCTCCTCGGCGGGATAGAGCTGGTGGTAGAAGTCGAGGTAGTCCTTGTCGGTGAGTTCGGACGGCTTCTTGGTCCACTGCGGTTCGGTGTTGTTGACGACGAGGTCCTTGTCGGTGTCGACCCACTTGCCGTCTTTCCACTCGCGCTCCTTGCCGGAAATCACGGGGATGGGCAGGAAGCGGCAGTACTTGCGCAGGAGGGTGTCGACGCGCTCCTGCTCGAGGAACTCGGCGCAGTCCTTGCTGATATGGAGGATGATGTCGGTGCCGCGCTCGGTGCGGGTACCCTTCTCCATGGTGTACTCGGGGCTGCCGTCGCAGGTCCAGCGTACGGGCTCGGCGCCCTCCTTATAGCTGAGGGAGCTGATTTCGACTTTGTCGGCCACCATGAAGGCCGAGTAGAAGCCCAGGCCGAAGTGGCCTATAATGTTGGTTGCGGAGTCCTTGTATTTGGCCAGGAACTCCTCGGCGCCGGAGAAGGCTATCTGATTGATGTACTTTTCGATATCCTCGGCGTCCATGCCGATGCCGCGGTCGCTGACGGTCAGGGTGCCGGCATCCTTGTCGACGGCGACGCGCACGTCGAGGGTGCCGACTTCGCCCTTGAATTCGCCGAAGCGGCTCAGGGCGGCGAGCTTCTGGCTGGCGTCGATGGCGTTGCTGACGAGCTCGCGCAGGAAGATTTCGTGGTCGCTGTAGAGGAATTTCTTGATTACCGGGAAGATGTTCTCGGTGCTTACTCCAATTTTACCGGTGGTTTGCATATGCTGTGTGTATTTGTATTCGTTATCTATATATAACGCCACAGCAAAGAAAATGCCAACGGCAAGAACTGACAAATTGTCATACCGTTGGCAAAATAAAGTTAAGAGGGTGTAAAACTCGGAGTTTTTGCACGCCCGTAGGGATGTCCCCTGAAACATCCACTGATTATCAAAGCCTTATGGCGGATGCACGAGCGTGCATCCCTACGGTTCGCGGTTTTGCAATATCGCCTAAGCTCAGCAGGCCTTGAAGCTCATGTCGAGGCCCTTGACGCTGTGGGTCAGGGCGCCTACGGAGATGAAGTCGACGCCGGCCTCGCCGTAGGGACGCATGGTCTCCAGGGTGATGCCGCCGGAGGATTCGATTTCCACGCCCGGAGCCTTCTGCCGGATGAGCTTGACGGCCTCGGCGGTGCGTTCGGGGGTGAAGTTGTCGAGCATTATGCGGTCGACTCCGGCCTCGACGGCCTGGAGAATCTCGTCGGTGTTGCGGACTTCGACCTCGATGCGCAGGTCCTTGCCCTTTTCCTTGCAGTACTCCTTGGCGCGGGCCACGGCCTTGCCGATACCGCCGGCGAAATCGACGTGGTTGTCCTTGATGAGAATCATGTCGAACAGGCCGATGCGGTGGTTGCATCCACCACCGATTTTCACGGCTTCCTTCTCGAGCATTCGCATTCCGGGAGTGGTCTTGCGGGTGTCGAGGACCTTGCAGTCGAGGCCTTCGAGGCGGCTCTGGTACTTGGCCGTCACGGTGGCGATGCCGCTCATGCGCTGCATGATGTTGAGCATGGTGCGCTCGGCCTGGAGCAGGCTGCGCACGGAGCCTTCGACCACGAAAGCGATGTCGCCGGGCTTGACGTGGGCGCCGTCGCCTATCATTACGGTCATCTTAAGAGAGGGGTCGAGCTTGGCGAATACCTTGCGGGCTATCTCTACGCCGGCGAGAATCCCCTCCTCCTTGACCAGGAGGTGCTGGCGGCCGACAGCGTCGGCGGGTATGGTGCTGAGGGTGGTATGGTCGCCGTCGCCTATGTCCTCGGCGAAAGAGAGGTCCAGAAGCGCGTCGATGAGTTCTTCCTTGGTTTTCATATATGATGATGTGATACTTGTTGCGAGTGCGCAAAATTAAGGAATAATTCGTAACTTTGCAATAAATTTCACCAACAGCCGGCGCAAGCGATGAGATTACGACTTCTATGCATGGGCAAGCTGCGGACACCCGAGGTATCCGCGCTGGTGGCCAATTACGCCTCGCTCATACCCCACTACTGGCCTTTCGAACTCATGGAGCTTCCGGACGTGCGCCTGGGAAAAGGAGCTGCGTGTGCTGTATGTAGCACTCACCAGGGCGAAGGAAAAGATTATCCT
>USGZ01000180.1 GCA_900554265.1 uncultured Porphyromonadaceae bacterium | reverse complement strand
CGTCCCGCGCCCTCCGCGCCCCAATAACGGCCCCCGCCGTCCTCTCCCCACCGCCCGTAAGGAGGAACCGTATGCCATCAACGAACATATTCGCGCCCGCGAGATCCGTCTCGTCGGTGACAATGTCGAAAATGGTGTCTATCCCATTCAGGAGGCTCTGAAAATTGCCGACGAACTTGGGCTTGACCTCATCGAGATCTCTCCCACCGCGCAGCCTCCCGTCTGCCGTGTGCTCGACTACCAGAAGTTCCTCTATCAGCAGAAAAAGCGCCAGAAGGAACAGAAGGCCAAAGCCACGAAAGTCGTTGTCAAGGAGATCCGTTTCGGACCTCAGACCGATGACCACGACTACAACTTCAAGCTCAAACATGCCATCGGCTTCCTTCAGGAAGGCGCAAAGGTCAAGGCCTACGTGTTCTTCAAAGGCCGTTCCATCCTCTTCAAGGAACAAGGCGAGGTGCTTCTGCTACGTTTCGCCAACGATCTTGAGGAATATGGCAAGGTAGACCAAATGCCTGTTCTCGAAGGCAAGCGCATGATCATCATGCTCAGCCCGAAGAAAAAATAAACAATCCACTGCGCTGACCGGCGGAGCCTCCGGGCCGAGCCGTCACCATACGAATTAAAATCATTATTTAACAACACCACCAATGCCAAAGATTAAGACTAATTCCGGTGCCAAAAAGAGGTTCGCCCTTACCGGATCAGGAAAAATCAAGAGAAAACACGCATTCAAGAGCCACATCTTGACCAAAAAGACCAAAAAGCAGAAACGCAACCTCACCGTCACCGGTCTGGTCGACGCTACGAACGTCAAGAGCGTCAAGGAGCTTCTCGGTCTTAAGTAAAGAAGTGACCACGTGTCCTCCGGGCACACACCTCCGCCCCTGAGCCCCTCTGACGCTCACCGCGGATAAACAATTCATTATTAACCGACTGTTCAGCCTTAAGAGCCGGCACCTCGCAGGCCGCTGACAATCAAAATTTAACGAAACAATGCCAAGATCAGTCAACCACGTTGCCTCCCGCGCACGTCGTAAAAAAATCCTGAAACTCACCCGCGGCTACTTCGGCTGCCGCCGTAACGTTTGGACCGTAGCCAAGAACACCTGGGAAAAAGGTCTTACCTACGCTTACCGCGACCGCAAGGACAAGAAGCGCAACTTCCGCGCCCTCTGGATTCAGCGTATCAACGCCGCAGCCCGTCTGCACGACCTGAGCTACTCCAAGCTCATGGGCCTCATCCACAAGAGCGGAATCGAAATCAACCGCAAGGTCCTCGCCGACCTGGCCCTCAACAACCCCGCAGCATTCGCCGCAGTTGTAGAAAAGGTAAAGAACGCATAAGTTTTCCCCACCGGGAAAACCTGCCGGGAGGCCGCACCGAAAAGTGCGGTCTCCTTTGCGTTATTCGTCGGGGCTAATCCTGAAAATTAACTTCCCGATTAATCCTGATTTAACTTGATTAATCCCGATTAATCGGGAGCTTGATTTTGACTCGATTAATCCTGATTTAACCTGATTAATCCCGATTAATCGGGAGGAAGAATCGGAATGCGGGGTTGGACTGGGTAGCGGAGCTGGCGGGGGCCGCGCTCAGATGCTGTCGGCCATCGCGTTGATGATGCTGTCCAGGGCTTCCTCGGAGCGCAGGCGGACTTCCTGAGTCGTCGGAATCCGGATTTCGCCGATGGGCACGGGCAGGATGCCCGAGGGCCTCGTCGGGTCAGGGGGCGCCGCTTCGGGCCGCGAGGCGGATGGAGTCCCGGGGTGCGGGCACGTGCGGCGGCTTTCCATGGGGACGCCGGGGACGCGGCCGGCACTATGGTAATGGGAGGCGTAATATTTTTCGTTGAGATTGCTGACCATCACGCCGCGGGAGCTGGAGGCGTGGATAAAGCGGTCGTCGCCGGTGTAGATGCCGACGTGGCTTATGCGGTTGCCCCTTACCGAAGAACTGAAGAACACAAGGTCGCCCGGAGCAAGATCGCTGCGCCGCACGGGCACGCAGAATTCCTGCTGCCTGGCCGAATTGCGCGGCAGGCGCACTCCGGCCTTCTCCTCATAGATTACCATGACCATGCCGGAGCAGTCGGTGCCGCGGCGCGACTTGCCGCCGTGGACATAGGGTGCGCCTATCCAGCGTCTTGCCTCGGCGATAATCTCCGAAGCCATGCGGCGGCTGATGCCGGAGTTCTCTCCTTCCTGTCCGGCAGGTCCGACTTGTCCGACCTGTCCGCTTTCTCCGACAGCCACGGCCGTATCCTTATGGCTCCCGCAGGACGGGGGCACGATGGCCGCAATGGCGCAAAGAAGGATTATTCCGGGCAGCTTTTTCATTGGCGTCACAAATATAAAGGAATTTTTTCGTAACTTCGCGAAACAAACCAACTTTATGCTCTTTTTTCCCAACGCAAAAATCAACCTGGGGCTGCGGATACTGCGCCGACGCGCCGACGGCTACCACGACATAACCACCATTATGCTTCCCGTGGGCTGGTGCGACATTCTGGAGATGCTGCCCGCCCGCGACGGCACCGGCAGCTTCCGCCAGACCGGAGGCGCCCTCGACTGCCCTCCCGAAAAGAACCTCGTACTCAAGGCGCTGCGCAATCTCGAAGCGTATCTCGGCCGCGAGCTGCCGCCGCTGGATATCATTCTGGAAAAGCACATACCTTCCGGCGCAGGCCTCGGCGGCGGCTCATCCGACGCATCTTTCGCCCTGGTCGGAGCCAACGCCATCTTCGGCCTCGGGCTGAGCGACGGGGAACTGGCCACCGTCGCCGCCCGCACGGGCGCCGACTGCCCCTTCTTCATCTACAACCGCCCGATGCTGGCAACGGGGATAGGCGAAATCCTGCGGCCCGCCGACTGCTCCGCCCTCGCCGGCATGGGCCTGCTGATTGCCAAGCCCGTCTCCGAGGCCGTCAATACCGCCGCGGCCTATGCGGGCGTCACGCCCCGCGAAATTGACTCCGACAGCACACTTGCCGAAGAACTCGGCCGAGACGTCGCCGGCTGGGCCGACGCGGGTGTGTTGGTCAACGATTTCGAGGCCTCTATATTCCCGCTGCGGCCTGAGATTGCCGCCGTCAAGGAGCGTATGCGCGCCGCAGGAGCTCTCTACACGGCCATGAGCGGCAGCGGCGCCGCCGTGTTCGGCCTTTTCCCGAGTGTCAAATTGGCAGAGGAAGCCCGGACGGCCTTCGCGGACTGCGACACTTTCGCCGGAAATGCGCTCTACACTCCTGCGGCCTCAAACGTTTTGCCATCTTGAGCGTTATAACAATAGCATCAATCCCCGAAAGAACATTTTTTGGCAGGATTTTTGCTGGATGAAACGTAAACACAGCAAATCATGAGCAAAAAAAGACACATGAACAATCACGCACACCATAACGACGGCGCTGCCGCCAAACCCGAGGAGCAAAACAAACAGAACAATACAGTAGCCGACGAAGAGCCTCAGACTATGGACGTCCTCGACACCGAGCAAGCCGCCGACGAGGAGGAAACCCTCGCAGAAGCCGGAGCCGTCAATCTTGCCGAAGAACTCGACGCTGCCCGCCAGCAGATAGAGAAGGACAAGACCGACTACCTGATGCTGATGGCCGACTTCGACAACTACCGCAAGCGTATGCTCCGCGAGAAGGCCGACCTGCTCAAGAACGCCGCCGAGCGCACTCTGCTGGACCTTCTACCCATCGTCGACGACTTCGAGCGCGGACTCGCCGCCAGCAAGGACGAGAACGCCGACGCCGTACGCCAGGGCATGGAGCTGATTTACAACAAACTCATCAAATATCTCGAGTCCAAGGGCGTGAAACCAATCGAGACCACCGGCGAGACCTTCAACGCCGACGTAGCCGAGGCCATCGCAATGATTCCCGCACCCAGCGAGGACCTCAAGGGCAAGATTCTCGACACCACCCAGAAGGGCTACATGATCAACGACAAAGTATTACGCCACGCAAAGGTTGTGGTAGGCGAATAACCGGGTAAATCTTATATGGAAAATAAACGCGATTACTACGAAGTGCTGGGAGTGCAGCGCACGGCCACTCCCGAGGAAATTAAGAAAGCCTACCGCAAGAAAGCGCTCCAGTACCACCCCGACCGCAACCCCGGCGACAAGGAAGCCGAGGAGAAATTCAAGGAGGCTACCGAGGCCTACGACGTCCTGAGCGACGCCGACAAACGCCAGCGTTACGACCAGTTCGGCCATTCGATGGGCCAGCAGGGCTTCGGCGGCGCCGAAGGCGGATTCGGAGGAGGCTTCAGCGGCTTCGGCAACATAGATATCGAGGAACTTCTGCGTCGCGCCGGCTTCGCCAGCGGCTTCGACTTCTCCGGCGGCGTGCTCAGCGGCCTCGTCCGACCCTTCGGCTGGCTGTGGGAGCTGTATCGCTCTACGATGACCGGTTATTCCTACGTCACCGTCAATGCGC
>USGZ01000179.1 GCA_900554265.1 uncultured Porphyromonadaceae bacterium | reverse complement strand
AATCTTCAAGATAGGCCCCCGCATCAACGCCAGCGGCAGGATGCAGAGCGGCCGGGAGGCCGTCGAGCTGCTGGTGGTCCGCGACGCCAAGGACGCCAACCGCAAGAGTCTCGAAATCGACCAGTACAACAAGGACCGCAAGGAACTCGACAAACGCATCACCGAGGAGGCCAATGCCATCCTCGAGGAACGCGGAGAGATGCACTCGCCCAAACGCTCCATAGTAATCTACAACAAGCACTGGCACAAGGGAATCATCGGCATCGTGGCCTCCCGTCTGACCGAGCTGTACTATAAGCCGTCGGTAGTGCTGACGCTGTCGAACGGCCTGGCCACGGGCTCGTCGCGCTCGGTGCAGGGCTTCGACATCTACAAGGCCGTCGAAAGCACGCGCGACCTGCTGGAGAATTTCGGCGGCCATACCTACGCCGTAGGTCTCAGCCTTCGCGAGGAGAACATCCCCGAGTTCTCGCGGCGCTTCGAGGAGTACGTGGCCGCCAATATCCTTCCGGAGCAGCTGACTCCCCAGATCGACATCGACGCCTTCCTGAGTTTCGCCGAAATCACTCCCGAGTTCGTTTCGACGCTTCGGCTGTTCAACCCCTTCAGCCCCGGCAACCGCAAGCCTACATTCTGCACGCGCCGCGTCAAGGACTTCGGCACCAGCAAGCTCGTGGGGCGCAACCTGGAGCACATAAAGCTTGAGCTTGTCGACGATACCTCCGGCCGCGTAATCAACGGCATAGCCTTCAATATGGCCTCGTACTTCGAGCACATCCATTCCGGGCAGCCCTTCAACATCTGCTATACCATCGAGGAGAACAAGCACCAGAGCAGCTCCTCGCTGCAGCTTCTGGTCAAGCAGATACGCGCCACCGTCGACTGATTCCTTTCATCATTGCATCCGCGTATGGACACCGCACCTGAGCAGGGAAGCGCGATCGACGTACTGCGCCGGCACTGGGGCTATGACGCCTTCCGGCCCATGCAGCGCGAGATTATCGACTCCGTCGTGGCCGGACGCGACACCATCGGCCTGCTGCCTACCGGCGGCGGAAAGTCCATCACCTTCCAGGTTCCGGCACTGATGCTCGGCGGGGTTACGGTCGTGGTCACGCCTCTGATTTCGCTGATGAAGGACCAGGTCGACCGTCTGCGCCGCATGAGGATTCCCGCCGGATGCCTTCACTCGGGCATGAAACGGCGGGAGAGCGAGTATGTCCTTGACCAAGTCGCCGACGGAAAGCTGAGGCTGCTCTACGTGGCCCCGGAACGCATCGGCGCAGACAACTTCACCGCGCTGATGCACAACTGGGAGCTGAGCCTCTTCGTAGTCGACGAGGCTCACTGCATCTCGCAGTGGGGCTACGATTTCCGCCCGAGCTACCTGCAGCTGGACACCCTGCGGGAGACCTTCCCGGAAGTGCCCATACTCGCCCTGACGGCATCCGCAACGCCGGAAGTAATAGCCGACATCGCCCGGAGGCTGCGCATGCGTCGCCCGTCACGCTTCTCGCTGAGTTTCCGGCGCGACAACATTGCCTTCTCCGTCTGCCGCACAGAAGAGAAGATGAATGCCCTGGTGCGCCTTGTAGGGCGCTGCGAAGGCAGCTCGATAGTCTACGTGCGCTCGCGCAGGCGCACCCTCGAGCTGGCCACCCTGCTGCGTCAGGCCGGCCTGAGCGCCGCCTGCTACCATGCCGGACTTGATTCCGACGGCAAATCCGCGGCACAGGAAGAATGGATGACAGGCCAGATACGTACCATGGTTGCCACGACGGCATTCGGCATGGGCATCGACAAGGCCGACGTGCGCCTGGTGGTCCACTACGACATGCCCTCCACAATGGAGGAGTACTACCAGGAGGCTGGACGCGCCGGCCGCGACGGTCTGCCGGCCATGGCCGTGGTCCTGGCCTCCGACATAGACCGGACCGTATTCGCCAGGCGCCTGGCAGCCGAGTTCCCGCCAAAGGAAACAATACGCAATATCTACGATGAGCTCTGCCGCTATCTTGACGTTCCGATGGGCGGCGGATTCCGACAGCTCTACGAGTTCCGCCCCGAGACAATGAGCATGAACTACCGCATCGAGCCCCGACAGCTTCTGGCCTCGCTGCGCATCCTCAGCCGCACAGGCTACATCAACTACATCGAGGAAACCGGCACGCCGGCGCGCGTGAAGTTCACCATGCGCCGCGAGGAGCTCTACGACCTGCACGTCGACCCCCTGAGCGACGACATCATCGAGTACCTTCTGCGCAACTGCCCGGGGATTTTCACCGAGTATGTCAACATCAGCGACGAGCGCGTGGCCTTCGGAGTCAACTCTACCATGGCAGCGGTCTACGAGCGGCTTATCGCGCTGCGGCGCATGCACGTGGTGGACTACGTGCCCCGCAACTGCACGCCCTACGTCTACTTCCCGAACGTCCGTGTGCCCGGCGCGCAGCTCCAGATCGGGCGTGAGGTCTACGAGGACCGGCGTACCGTCATGGAGACGCACCTGAAGGCGATGAAAAACTACGTGTTCGCCGACAGCGGCTGCCGCTCCGACATGATGCTCGAGTACTTCGGCGAGAGGACGCAGGCACCCTGCGGAAAGTGCGACCTCTGCCGGGCGGCCGCCACGCAGCCGGTATTCAGCGCCGACGAGTTCCTGCGCCGAATCCGCCGAATCGCCGCCGAGTCGCCGGACGGAAGCGTCCTGGCCGCCAGACTGCGCGAGCACTACGCCGACTGCCTTCCCGAAGCCGCCGCCGAACTCCGCCGCCTCGCCGCCGCCGGCACCATAATCCTCTCCGGCCCCTACATCCTCCTGCCGGCGAAATAAAGAAACCCCGATTAAGCCTGATTAACCTCAATCAATCCCGATTATTCCTGAAAAAACAATCTCCGTACCAATGACAAAACCCTCCCGCAAATGAAAACCAAACTTATCGCCATGCTGGCGGTTATTAGTTTTATACTAACTGACACAGACACAATGAACGCACAGGAAATAAAACTCCCCGCTCCGACAACGACCGGCGGCGTGCCCGCAAATGAAGTGATGGCCCGACGCCATAGCTGCCGCGAATTCGACAGTGCCCGCAGTGTCGACCAGGCTACCCTCGGCCAGTTGCTGTGGATGACCTTAGGCATCAACCGCCCCGACGCACAGCCAACCAAATTCGACGCACCGGCCAACCGCACCAATCCCACAGCCCTCAACTGCCAGGAAATCACGGCCTACGTCTTCGCCACCGATGGCGTATATGAATACCTGCCTGCCTCGCACTCGCTGCGCAAGGCCGTCGACGGCGACCATCGCGCCCTGCTCACCGGCACCGAGGCCTTCCGCCAGGATTTCGTCCTCGATGCGCCGCTGAGCATCCTGCTGGTAGCCGACACGGCAAAGCTGCCCGAAGGCGACATGGACCGCGCAATGGCCCTTGTCGATGCCGGCATTGCCGACGGAAACCTCAACATCGCCGCCGAATCCCTCGGACTGGCTACCGTTCCGCGCGCCACTATGGACAGCGCCGCCATCAGCCGCCTCCTCGGCCTCGCCCCCTCACAGCTCACCGTAATCAACAACCCCATCGGCTACGCCAAGTAACAGCACAGCGCCAGGGAATTCAAAAACATCGAAACGTAGGGATGCACGCTCGTGCATCCGCCTATGACATTGATAATTAGCGAGGGGCGCAAAACCGCTAAATGTAGGGACGCACGGCTCGTGCGTCCACCCGTAACGCATTGACTATCAGCGGACGCACAGACCGTGCGTCCCTACGGGTGCACACAATATTTGGTTTTGTAACACCTCCCTACAGGTCTGCGTATCCTCAACATCCTCATAGGTCAGATACCAAGACTGCGGTAAAAATGGTAAGAAATGCCGTAATTATGGCTGGAGGGACGGAGTTTAGGATATTGCGGATATTCAGTGTTTTGCGTATTTTTGCGGAGTAAAAAAAGCACAAAACCAGTCAACGAATATCCTCAAAATTCAAGACAATGAAAAAAGCAGCATTTCTGGCGGCATTGTTCGCCGCAGCCATGATGCCCTTCGCGGCCAGTGCCCAGAGCGAGGCCGCCCCCGAGCAGGCACAGGCCAAAGCCAAAGTCTACTTTACCAGCGACATAAGCCCCGAGAGCCTTGTGAAGATGTACAAGGTCCTGGGCAAGGAAGCCACAGGCCGCGTGGCCGTGAAAATCAGCACCGGCGAATCCGAGGAGTCCAACCAGCTCAGCCCCGAGCTCATCGAGCCGCTGGTTAAGCTCGTCGACGGCACCCTGGTAGAGTGCAACACCGCCTACCGCGGAAGCCGCTATACCGCCGAGAGCCACCGCCAGCAGATTGCCCAGCGCGGCTACGACCGAATCGCCACCGTCGACATCATGGACGAGGATGGCGACATGGACATACCCGTCGCCGACACGACCTACATCAAGTTCGACCGCGTAGGCAAACACCTGGCCAATTACGACTGTATGATCAACCT
>USGZ01000178.1 GCA_900554265.1 uncultured Porphyromonadaceae bacterium | reverse complement strand
CTCCGTGCGCGTCGCCACGCGACTCATCACCGACCTCAACAACTATCTGATGGACTACGTGCCGAACGACAAGGAGCGCCTGAAGTTTGTAATCGCGGCCTACAACGTAGGCATAGCCCACGTGCTGGACGCCATCCGCCTTGCCGACAAGTACGGGCTGGACCCGCAGCGCTGGGACGACAACGTAAGTAAGGCGATACTCATGAAAATGAATCCCAGATACTATAACGACCCCGTGGTCCGTTATGGATATTGCAGAGGGTCCGAGACAACGGCCTACGTAGAGCGCATCACCGACTTCTACGAGAGCGCCCGCCGTCAGATTCAAGCTTAGCGTAAATATAAAGATTTCAACTAACTACATTCACACGTTTAAACTGACACATTATGAGGAAAAACCTATTCCGCCTTACCGCATCCGTTCTCTGCGCAGCAATGCTCTTCGGTTCGACATCCTGCATCGGCTCCTTCTCGCTGACCAACCGGCTGCTCGGCTGGAACAAGGGCGTAGGCAACAAGTTCGTCAATGAACTCGTATTCATCGCCTTCTGGATTCTGCCGGTCTATGAAGTGTCCGGCCTGGCCGACCTCCTGGTCCTCAACAGCATCGAATTCTGGAGCGGACGCAATCCCATGGGCGACACCGCCCAGGCCGACCAGATAATCGAAGGCGCCGACGGTCACCGCTTCCTCGTCCAGACCGACGGCGAGGGCTACAACATCAAGGACCTCGAGAGCAATCAGGAGATGCGCCTGCAGTACGAGGAAGAGGACATGAGCTGGAACGTGGTCTATGACGGCACGACAACCACTCTGTTCACCTTCGTCGACGACACCCACGTGCGCATGCCCATCGGCAACGACCAGTGGCAGACAATCGAGCTCTCCCAGGCTGGTCTCTACGCTTACCAGGCTATGGCCACACCCGCCATCATGGCCGCGAGATAAGCCCGCAGACAGAGCAATAACAGCGACGGAGACACCCGCACAGGTGTCTCCGTCGTTCGTATGTACTCCGGAACCACTTAAGGCATTTTAACCTTAGCGGAGATGGCATCGGGCTGGATGACTTATATTGTTTTGAAATGTGTTGTAAAACATATTGCATCATAAACAACTGCAAATCAACTGTTTAAACAGCGGAATCAGATTCTCTGCCCTAAGTGTTGACATTTTTTATCATTGATTTTCTATGTTTTACGGCATATTTTGTCTATCTTTGGGATTGGAAAGACTAACCCTTAAAATACCTTTAAGATAAGCCCCATGGAGCAGACCCTCATATTACTCAAACCGTCGGCAGTTTCCCGCGGCCTTGCCGGAGACGTCATCACCCGTTTCCTTCGCAAGGGCCTGATAATCGCAGGCATGAAGATGATGCAACTGGACGAGAAAATCCTTCGCGAGCATTACGCTCATCTAGTCGACCGTCCTTTCTTCCCCACTCTTCTGAAGAGTATGATGGCCACTCCCGTTATCGCAATGGTACTCAAGGGTAAGGACGTAGTAACCGTTGTCCGCGCCATGACCGGCGTTACCAATTCGCGCAACGCTGCCCCCGGCACCATCCGCGGCGACTTCGGCATGAGCGGCCAGGAGAACATAATCCACGCCTCGGACAGCCCCGAGAACGCCGAAATCGAAATAAAACGCTTCTTCAGACCCGACGAAGTATTCGACTACAATCCCGTTACCATCACAGCCACCTATTCCCCCGACGAACTCAACTAAGACTATAAACCGCTCCGCATACAAGCACAGACTCTCCAATGCGTAAAACAATCATAGCCGCATCTCTGGCATTGGCAACATTTCTGACATGCTCCGCGCAGGACTTCCGCCTGCCGGACCGTCATGCAGCCAGCCACGACAACCTGCTGGCCAGCCAGGGCAATGCCGGCATCTCAGTAGAAAACACAACCCGCTATCTCGAGGAACTCTTCAACGACGAGGAAGAACCGGAACTCGACATCTATACCGAAGGCTGGGAAAGCAACCGCGTGAACTGCTACGCGGGCGTCGACGTTCCGGACCACGTGCAGATTGACGTAAGCAAGTTCTGCATGCCCCATCCGGGCTACATTACCTCGCCCTACGGCTACCGCCGCCGCTTCCGCCGCATGCATAAGGGCGTCGACCTGAAGCTCAACATCGGCGATACCGTGCGCGCCGCCTTCGACGGCCGCGTCCGCATCGTCAACTACGAGCGCCGCGGCTACGGCAAGTACGTGGTCGTACGCCATACCAACGACCTGGAGACCGTCTACGGCCACCTGTCCGGCTACCTGGTTGAACCCGGCCAGTATGTACGCGCCGGCGAACCTATCGCCCTGGGCGGCAACACCGGACGCTCCACCGGCCCCCACCTGCACTTCGAGACCCGCTACATGGGCTATGCCATCAACCCCTGCGCGATTTTCGACTTCGCCAACCAGACAACGCACACCGACACCTATACCTTCGACAAGCGCACCTATCAGGAAGCGCGTAACTTCGACCCCGAGGCAAACGTCGAGTACCGGCGCCGTTATACCCAGGCCAATCCTCCGCGGCCCTATACCCGCAGCCGCAACTCCGAAGGCACGGCGAGCACCTACCGCGTGCGTCGCGGCGACAGCCTGAGCAAAATCGCCTCGCGCAACGGCACAACCGTAGCAAAGCTCTGTCGCCTGAACGGCCTTACTACGAGCTCCAAGCTCCAGCCGGGTCAGCGCCTGAGACTGCGGTAAGCAAGCGGCTGCCATCAGTGCCTCTTATGAATCAGACACTTGCAATTTGAACCCATAAGGTCCGGTCTTCAACTTCCCTGAAGGCCGGATTTTTTCAATCAACCTTCCAACCACACAGCCGGGCCCGGTGTTATTCAGATACTGACAACAAACCCCGATTAAATTCCGCCACACATATGCCAGGTTTTAAAATCATGATTCGCAACAAATTACTCATAAGCGGAGCCGTACTCCTCGCGCTGGCCGCCTCCTGCCGTCCCCAGGAGGAAGACCGCAGCGCCGACATCGACTTCACCCTAAGCAGCGAAAAGGCTGCCTACACCCTGGTCAACACGGCCTCTGAGTACGGTCTCGAACGGGACCTTACGGTCGGCTGCCATGCGAACCTGCTCATGCCTGCCAACATCTATGGCCACGACATCGCAGCGCTGACGGACACCATCCGCGTAATGGCTTACGGAGAGAATACCCTGAAGGCGGCTCCCGGCTACTTCCTGCGCGCCGTCGAGGAATTCGGATATGCCGCCACGCCTCTGGATACCGCTCTGGCCGATAAGGAAGAAGCCGAAGCGGCCGCGGATTCCCTCGCCGACTTCGACGGTTTCATCTCAGTGGAATCCTACCTCCAGACGCTCACGAAAAAATTCATGAGCTACGCTGTAGAGCATTCCGAGTATGCGCCCATGGCGGCCCACGGCATGTACGGCGTCAGCTACATCAATTTCGACCTCGACAGCGCCCGCATAATCGGGCTTACGGACATAATCGACCCGGCGTCGCTCGATAGCCTTCCGCAGCTGCTCCGCGGCAAAGCCCGGCGCATGACAGGCTACATCGGCCAGACCGATATAACCGCACTCCCTGCCAACAACAATTTCTATCTCGATGCGGACGGCACCATAGTATTCGTCTATCAGCCGTACGAAGTCGCCAGCTTCGCCCAGGGCATCATACGCATCCCTGTCGAGGCCTACCGCATCGACGGGATGCTGACTCCTTACGGAAAAGCCTTGCTGCTGGAGGAATAATCGCTATATTTGCACTATGTTACAGATTCTTCTCGAACCCTCGGACAACTATACGCTGCCGGAACAGGCCCAGATGGCAATCGAAGGCGGCTGCACATGGCTCATCATCAGCACCGACAGCATGAGCGACGCCGAAATCCGCGAACTCGCGCGCGAAGCCGTGCCCATGTGCCGCGACGCCGGCGTGATTCTCACCATTACGGGCCATCCCGAACTGGCCGCCGAGCTCGGACTCCACGGCATGCTCCTCCATGCCGCCGACAAGCCCGTCCTCATCCGCCAGCAACTCGGTCCGGAGGCCATCATAGGCGCCATAAGCGCAAGTCCTGAAAGAATTCTCGAATACGACAAGGCCGACATAGACTACATCTGCATCACCGAGCGCCGCGGCGCCGAGACCATAGCCGCTGTCCGCGCAGCCGGCTCGCTGATTCCTTTCGTGGCCATGGGCGACTACCGGGTCGAGGATGTGCCGATGCTGCGCTTCGAGGGCTTCAACGGCGTGTGCACCGGCAAATATGTCTTCGAGGCCCAGGACCCGGTTGCTTACATCCGCCGCTTCCTCGCCGCATTCGCCGACTGAGCGCGGCCTTTTTCCCGTCCAATCATCCATCACATCCGCCCCATGAAACAACCGCTTCGTCCGCTTGCGTTGCTCGTCCTGACGGTACTCGGTATCCTGTGTATATCGGCGCAGCAGCGCGTGTTCGTAATCCCCGTAGAGACAGAAATCGACGCTGCCGCCGC
>USGZ01000177.1 GCA_900554265.1 uncultured Porphyromonadaceae bacterium | reverse complement strand
CGGACAGCCGACGCACGCCTCACCGCCGGTTCCGAAGACCCGGTAGCGGCGCAGGAACTGGCCTGCGTCAAGGCTCGCGGCTGCCGTGGGGGTCAATACTGTTCGTTTTCGTTGGGAAAGTCGCCGTTCTTGACGTCGTCGATATAGTTGCCTACGGCCTGGTTGACCACGGTCGACAGGTCAGCATAGCGGCGCAGGAACTTGGGCGAGAAACCCTTGTTGATGCCGAGCATGTCGTGCATCACCAGCACCTGGCCGTCGACGCCTCCGCCGGCGCCGATGCCAATAACGGGGATGCTTACCTGCTTTGCCACGCGCTCGGCCAGGGCTGCGGGAATCTTCTCCAGCACCAGGGCGAAACAGCCGATTTCCTCGAGCATGGCGGCGTCGGCGAGGAGCTTTTCGGCCTCGCGCTCTTCCTTGGCGCGCACGGCATAAGTACCGAATTTATTTATACTCTGGGGCGTAAGGCCCAGATGACCCATCACGGGAATGCCCGCGCTGAGGATGCGCTCTATGCACTCGCGGATTTCGCTGCCGCCCTCGAGCTTCACGGCTTCGGCGCCGCTTTCCTTCATGATGCGTATGGCGGATGCCAGGGCCTCCTTGGAGTTGCCCTGGTAGGAGCCGAAAGGCATGTCGCAGACTACCAGCGCGCGGTTCACGCCCTTGGTCACGCAGGAGGCGTGGTAAATCATCTGGTCGAGAGTGATGGGCAGTGTGGTGGCGTTGCCGGCCATTACGTTCGAGGCACTGTCGCCTACGAGAATCATGTCGATTCCCGCCTCGTCCAGGAGCTTGGCGAAAGAGTAGTCGTAGGCGGTGAGCATGGCGATTTTCTCGCCGCGCTGCTTCATCTCGGCAAGGCGGCGCGTGGTCACCTTGCGTGCATTGTCGGTTGTGTTAGTCGACATATTGACAGATAATTAGATTCATGTTAGCACCGGGCGCGAAACCCTGCGCCGCAGGCCGCCCGGAAATTTTGCGGCAAAGGTAGCAAAAAATTCCGAACGTAGGCCACCGTTTCTCGCCGGGGGCGCCCCGATAGGTAAAATTAAGAGTCGGGCTGGCCGCGGAGGAGGGCGTTGTAGCGCTCAGGGTCGTTGATCAGGCGCAGGGCTTCCTGAAAGTCCTTGTTCAGGGGCGCGATTGCGCGGAAATAGGAGGCGTTCTCGTAGATGTCGCGGGCGACGAGGCCGCGCAGAATTGCCCGGACGATGGGCTCCGAGCGCTGCCACTGCTCCTCGTTGTACTCGATGCCGTTGTCGGTGGCCAGGGCGACGAGCGACTGCAGCAGTTCTTCGGGCACCTCATAGCCGGCGTAGAAGCTTTCCTGGTCCGGGTGCTGCGCCTTGATTTCGGCGCGGTGGTTCTCGACGTATTTGATTGCGGCGCGGTTGATCAGGCCCTTGGCCATCATGTCGCGGTAGTAGGTCGAGTAATATGAAGTGTCCGCCGGAACGAACACGTCCGGAATGATACCGCCGCCTCCGTAGACCGGCCGGTGATGGCGCAGGGTCTCGTAGCGCAGCGAGTCGGGGCGGACGATGCTGTCGGCGCTCCAGAGCTCGCCGGCGGTAAGGCGCAGGAAGACTTCGCGCTGGTAATCCTCGCCTTTGCCTTTCTCGTAGTGCTTCTGGATGCAGCGGCCGCTGGGGGTGTAGTAGCGGCTAACCGTAAGGCGGATCATCGAGCCGTCGGGGAAGCTGAACGGACGCTGGACCAGGCCCTTTCCGAAGGTGCGGCGCCCTACGATCAGGCCGCGGTCATTGTCCTGGATGGCGCCGGAGAGAATCTCGGCGGCCGAGGCGGAGTACTGGTTGGCTATGATTACGAGACGGCCGTTCTGGAAATCGCCGGCGCCCTCGGTGGCATATGTCTGCGGGGGAAAGCGACGTCCGGCGGTGCTGACTACCGGAGTTCCGGCAGGCAGAAATTCGGATGCGGCCTCGAATGCCGCCCCGAGATAGCCGCCGCCGTTGTCGCTCAGGTCGATGATGAGGTTGCGCATGCCCTGGGCGCGCAGCTTCGCGATGGCCTCCGCAATCTCCTGGGCCGTTTCCTCGGCGAAGCGGGTGACGCGGATGTAGCCTGTCGTCGGATCGGCCATGAAGGTCTCGTCGACGCTGTAGAGGGGTATGTCGTCGCGGGTCACGAAGAAGGTCACCATCTCGTCGCCGCGCTTGACGTCGAGCTTGACTACCGAGCCTTTCGGACCTCGCAGGATTTTCATCACGTCGCGGTTGGGCATGTTCTTGCCGGCGATTACGGTGTCGTTGGCGCTGATGATTCTGTCGCCGGGAAGGATGCCGACGCGCTCGGAGGGACCGCCCGAGGTGGGCTGGATTACGTAGACAGTGTCCTCGAGCATGTTGAACTGGATGCCGATGCCGCTGAAGCGGCCATCCAGAGGCTCGGTGAATTCGCGGGTCTCGGAGGGCGTGCTGTAGGCCGAATGGGGGTCGAGGGTCTTGAGCATGGCGCGGATGGCCTCGGTGGCGAGGGTGTCGCCGTCGACCTCGTCGACATAGAAATTCTCTATGATCATCTCGGCGCGGCGGAGCTTCACGTCCGAATCGAGGCGGTCCTGCGCCTGTAGCGGTACTATGGCCGCGATGGCCGCGAGCAGAATCAAGCAGATATGTCTCATTATGTCTATTCTCTGATATATTATTGAACTTCAGTTATTTCTCTGGCAGAAAACCGTCGACATCGACGCCGAAAGCCCTGAGCTCGCGAACGATGCTCGAGGATACGGCGGCGAGCTCCGGCCGGGCCACCAGCAGGACGGTGTCGAGGCCGGCGATGCGCCCGTTGATGTCGGCCATGTCGCGCTCGTACTCGAAGTCGCGAACGTTGCGCACGCCGCGCACCAGGGCGCAGGCTCCGATTTGCCGGGCGAAGTCGGCCGTAAGTCCGGAGTACTCGGCCACTTCGACGCGCGGCTCGGCTGCGTAGAGCTCCCGAATCCGGCTGAAAGCCTCGCTGCGGGCGCCGTCGCCGTCGGTTTTGGCGCGGTTGACGCCTATGCCGATGACCACCCTGTCGAACAGATGCAAAGACCGTGCCACAATATCAGCATGGCCTACGGTGAATGGATTGAAGGTTCCGGCGAAAAGGGCGGTGCGCGGCTTATTCTCCGTCGAGGTTTCTGTCATCTTCTATAACTAAGTTCTCTATAATGAAGTTCTGGCGCTCGGGTGTGTTTTTGCCCATATAGAACTGGAGGACGTCGGCCATGCCGTCGTCCTTACGCAGCCCTACGCGGTCCACGCGCATGTCCTCGCCGATGAAATGGCGGAACTCGTCGGGCGAAATCTCGCCCAGACCCTTGAAGCGGGTGATTTCGGCGTCGTCGCCGAAGCGCCGGATGGCGTTGACGCGCTCCTCGTCCGTGTAGCAGTAGACGGTCTCGCCGCCGGCGTCCTTGCCGCCCTTGCCCTTGCGCGAATTGCGGATGCTGCGCACGCGGAAGAGCGGCGTCTGAAGCACGTAGACGTGGCCTTTCTTCACCAGATCGGGGAAATACTGCAGGAAGAAAGTCAGCATCAGCAGGCGGATATGCATGCCGTCGACATCGGCATCCGTGGCGATGATCACCTTGTTGTAGCGCAGGTTGTCGATGCTGTCCTCGATGTTGAGGGCGGCCTGCAGCAGCGAGAATTCCTCGTTGGCGTAGAGCTCGCGCTTGGAGGCCCCGTAGGAGTTCAGGGGCTTGCCGCGGAGCTTGAACACGGCCTGAGTCTCGACGTTGCGCACCTTCTCGATGGTGCCTCCGGCGGAGTCGCCCTCGGTGATGAAGATGCTCGAGGCCTCCTTCTTGGCGTCGTCGCCGCGGGTGTCGCTCAGGTGGACGCGGCAGTCGTTGAGCTTGCGGTTGTAGAGGCTCACCTTCTTGGCCGTCTCGCGCGATTTCTTGGCCACCACGGCGATGGCCTTGCGGTCGCGCTCGCTTTCCTGAATCTTGCGCAGCATGATTTCGGCGGTCTCTTTCTCGCGGTAGAGGTAGTTGTCGAGCTCCTTCTTGATGAAATCGCCTACGAACTTGGCCACCGTCGGACCCTCCGGGCCGATTTCGCGGCTACCCAGGCGCGTCTTGGTCTGGCTCTCGAACACCGGCTCCTGTACGCGGATGGCCACGGCGGCCACCATGCCGTTGCGGATGTCCGCTGGCTCGAAATTCTTGTTGAAGAAGTCCTTGAGCGTGCGCGTCACGGCGTCCTTGAACGCGCTCAGGTGGGTGCCTCCCTGGGTGGTGTGCTGCCCGTTGACGAAGGAATAGAACTCCTCGCCGTACTGGTTGGCGTGGGTCAGCGCTATCTCGATGTCCTCGCCCTTGTCATCCTTATAGTAATATGCATCCATCTCGAACAAGTCAATCAATCCGATGAAGTCATCTTCCTTACCGATCGGAATCTGAACAGGGATTGCATTCTTGCCCAAACGATCAATGATTGTCTGAACTGAATAAAAGAAATCTGCACCCATTTTATCCATCTTGTTGATGA
>USGZ01000176.1 GCA_900554265.1 uncultured Porphyromonadaceae bacterium | reverse complement strand
CACTTGGCCCGTGTGGCTTTTCGCTTTTCCCGATTAATCTTGATTAATCTCGATTTGCCCGGGCTTCGCCCGGCGAAGATAGTTAAGCTACCGACAAGCTGCGCAACGCCGTGAAGGTCGGGGCGTCTCGCTCCGACACCTTACTTACAGGCTGGGATAAATCAAAAGCGGCGGCTGCCCGGAGTAGGGTAGTCCGCCGCTTTTAATCGGTAAGGCTACAGATTATTTGCCGCCGAGATGATCGCTTACGGTGAGGTGAACGCGACCTTTGGCGCGACGACGCGCGAGGACCTTGCGGCCTTCGGGGGTAGACATTCTTTCGCGGAAACCGTGCTTGTTAATTCTCTTGCGATTAGAGGGTTGGAATGTTCTTTTCATTGCCTGTATAGTGTTTTTTCGTTTTTATATGCGCATTTCGGACTGCAAATTTAGCCAATTAATTTGTAACAACCAAATTTTTAATCGCCCCCTCCGATTTTTTCTTTTATTTTTTGAGGTTCTATAAATTCTTGCTATTTTTGTACGCTGATTCGGTTATGGCATTCATAGCTTCCGGAGCAGCTGACCTTGAATATCTGAAAATACACATATATAATTATATATCATGGCAGAAAATAAAGAAAAATTGTTCGACCAGTTTCCTGAGACGAGCTACACCGAGTGGCGCGCCAAGGTAGAAGCCGACCTCAAAGGTGCCGACTTCAATAAAAAGCTGGTTTGGCGCACCAACGAAGGTTTCGAGGTGCAGCCTGTTTACCGTGCCGAGGATATCGCCGGTCTCGAGACCACAAAGAGCCTCCCCGGTCAGTATCCCTTCGTTCGCGGTACCCGCACCGACAACGACTGGTACACGCGTCAGAACATCATCGCCGATACTCCCGAAGCCGCCAACGCCGCAGCTGCCGAGGTGCTCACCAAGGGCGTGACCTCCCTGGGCTTCAAGGTTGCCGAGGCTGCCGACGTGGCCGTGCTCCTCAAGGGCATAGACCTTAGGAAAACAGAAATCAACCTTACCTGCTGCCCCCGCAAGGCCGTCGAGGTCGCAAAGGCCCTCGTCGCCGCCGTCGAGGCCGCAGGCGCCGCCAAGGAATTCAAGGGCAGCATCGACTTCAACCCGTTGCGCCGCCAGTTCCGTCATGGCGTGGAGGGCGTCGACATGCCCGCAATCGTGGCTCAGGCTTCCGAGCTGCTCAAGGCAGTGGCTCCCGTGGCCGGCCTGCGCTGCCTGGCCGTCGACAGCGAAGTACTCGGCAACGCCGGAGCATTCATCTATCAGGAACTCGGCTACGCCCTGGCCTGGGGCGCCGACTGGATGACCGCCCTGACCGATGCCGGTTTCGCCGCCGACGAAGTCGCTTCCCGCATAAAGTTCAATATGTGCGTGAGCAGCAATTTCTTCATGGAAATCGCCAAGTTCCGTGCCGCCCGCATGCTCTGGGCCAAGATCGTCAAGAGCTACGATGCTTCCGACGACGCCGCAAAGATGAACGTCTGCGCCGCTACGAGCCACTTCAACCAGACTGTCTACGACGCCCACGTCAACCTGCTGCGCAGCCAGACCGAGACATTCTCCGCCTGCGTGGCCGGCGTGGACTCCATCGTCACCACTCCTTTCGACCTCCCCTACAAGACACCTGACGCATTCTCCGAGCGCATCGCCCGCAACCAGCAGTTCCTGCTTAAGGAAGAGAGCCACATGGACAAGGTTCTCGACCCGGCCGGCGGCAGCTACTACGTGGAGACCCTCACTGTCAGCATCGCCCGTGAAGCCTGGAAGCTCTTCCTCTCCGTAGAAGAGAACGGCGGCTTCTTCGCCCAGACCGGCAACGGCGAGGTTCAGAAGGCCGTCAACGCCTCCTGCGAGAAGCGCCATACCGACGTAGCCCGCCGCAAGGAAATCCTCCTGGGCACCAACCAGTACCCGAACGTCAACGAGAAGGCCGCCGACAAGATCGAGAAATCCGGATGCTGCTGCTCCTGCGGCTGCGGCACCGAGCAGGGACCCAACGCCCTGATCGCCAAGCGCGCCGCCACCGACTTCGAGACTCTGCGTCTGGCCACAGAGGCCGCCGCAAAGCGCCCGAAGGTGTTCATGCTCACTATCGGCAACCTGGCCATGCGCCTGGCCCGCGCCCAGTTCTCGACCAACTTCTTCGGCTGCGCCGGTTATGAGATTATCGACAACCTCGGCTTCGAGACCGTAGAGGCAGGTGTCGACGCCGCACTCGAAAAGGGTGCCGACGTCGTTGTCCTCTGCTCCAGCGACGACGAGTACGCCGAGCTGGCCCCGAAGGCATTCGACTACCTGGCCGGCCGCGCCGAGTTCGTAGTCGCCGGCGCTCCCGCCTGCATGGACGAGCTCAAGGCCGCCGGCATCAAGGACTTCGTCCACGTTCGCTGCAACGTTCTCGAAACCCTCCAGGACTTCAACAAACGACTTCTCAACAAATAACCCCGCACTCCCTATAAAACTATGAAACCCGATTTCAAAAACATCGATATCACTTCCGGGAGCTGCGGCCCCCAGCCGGCAGTACAGGCCGGCGAGGACTGGCTGACCCCCGAACGTATTCCGGTAAAGAGTGTATATACCGCCAAGGACCTCGAAGGCCTCGAGCACCTGAACTACATGAGCGGCATACCTCCGTTCCTGCGTGGCCCGTACAGCGCGATGTACCCTCTGCGCCCCTGGACCATCCGCCAGTACGCCGGCTTCTCCACCGCCGCCGAGAGTAACGCCTTCTACCGCCGCAACCTTGCATCGGGCCAGAAGGGCCTCTCCGTGGCCTTCGACCTGGCTACGCACCGCGGCTACGACGCCGACCATCCCCGCGTAGTCGGCGATGTCGGCAAGGCAGGCGTGTCCATCTGCTCGATCGAGGACATGAAGGTGCTCTTCGACGGCATACCCCTGAACAAAATGTCCGTATCCATGACCATGAACGGCGCCGTTCTGCCCGTCCTGGCATTCTACATCAACGCCGGCCTCGAACAGGGAGCCAAACTTGAGGAAATGGCAGGTACCATCCAGAACGACATCCTCAAGGAATTCATGGTGCGCAACACCTATATCTACCCGCCGGAGTTCTCGATGCGAATCATCGCCGACATTTTCGAGTACACCTCGCAGAACATGCCGAAGTTCAACTCCATCTCCATCTCCGGCTACCACATGCAGGAAGCAGGCGCCACCTGCGACATCGAGCTGGCCTACACCCTGGCCGACGGTCTCGAATACCTCCGCGCAGGCGTCAACGCCGGCATGGATATCGACTCCTTCGCTCCGCGTCTGTCCTTCTTCTGGGCTATCGGCATGAACTACTTCATGGAAGTTGCCAAGATGCGCGCCGCCCGTATGCTCTGGGCCAAGATCGTCAAGAGCTTCGGCGCTAAGAACCCGAAGTCGCTTGCCCTGCGCACGCACTCGCAGACTTCCGGCTGGTCGCTGACCGAACAGGACCCCTTCAACAACGTAGGCCGCACATGCATCGAGGCCATGGCCGCTGCCCTGGGCCACACCCAGAGCCTCCACACCAACGCCCTCGACGAGGCCATCGCCCTGCCTACGGACTTCTCCGCCCGTATCGCCCGCAACACGCAGATCTACATCCAGGAGGAGACGCAGGTAACCCGCGCCATCGACCCCTGGGGCGGCTCCTACTATGTCGAGGCCCTCACCGACGAAATCGCCCACCGCGCCTGGGAGCACATCCAGGAAATCGAGAAGCTCGGCGGTATGGCCAAGGCCATCGAGACCGGACTGCCCAAGCTCCGCATCGAGGAAGCCGCAGCCCGCACACAGGCCCGCATCGACTCCGGGCGCCAGACCATCGTAGGTATCAACAAATACCGTCTGGACCACGAAGACCCCATCGACATCCTCGAAATCGACAATACCGAAGTACGCCGCGAGCAGATCGAACACCTCAACGAGGTCAAGGCTCACCGCGACGAGGCCCAGGTCAAGAAAGACCTCGAGGCAATCACCGAATGCGTGCGCACCAAGGAGGGCAATCTCCTCGACCTGGCCGTCAAGGCCGCAGGCCACCGCGCCACCCTCGGCGAAATCTCCGATGCCTGCGAGGATGTCGTAGGCCGTTATAAAGCTGTAATCAGAACAATTTCAGGCGTGTACTCTTCAGAAACCGCACAGGATCCCGACTTCAAGCGCGCACAGCAGATGTGCGAGGACTTCGCAAAGCGCGAAGGCCGCCAGCCCCGTATAATGATCGCCAAGATGGGCCAGGACGGCCACGACCGCGGCGCAAAGGTCGTAGCCACCGGCTACGCCGACTGCGGCTTCGACGTCGACATGGGTCCCCTCTTCCAGACTCCCGAGGAAGCAGCCCGCCAGGCAGTAGAGAACGACGTCCACATCCTCGGCGTCTCCTCTCTGGCAGCAGGTCACAAGACCCTGATTCCCCAGGTAATAGCAGAGCTCAAGAAGCTCGGCCGCGAGGACATCCTCGTAACCGCCGGCGGCGTCATTCCCGCCCAGGACTACGACTTCCTCTACAAGGCCGGCGTCGCCGCCATCTTCGGTCCCGG
>USGZ01000175.1 GCA_900554265.1 uncultured Porphyromonadaceae bacterium | reverse complement strand
CAGGTCGGTTTCCAAGTAGATCTGGCCGTCGGTGATGGAGATAACATTGGTGGGGATGTAGGCGGACACGTCGCCGGCCTGGGTCTCGATGATAGGCAGAGCGGTCAGGGAGCCGCCGGCCTTCATGATGGGCTTCAGTACCGGAGGAAGGTCGTTCATGCCCTCGGCAACCTGCTGGTTGTCGATAATCTTGGCGGCGCGTTCGAGCAGACGGCTGTGGAGATAGAAGATATCGCCGGGGTATGCCTCGCGGCCGGAAGGACGCTTCAGAATCAGCGACACCTCGCGGTAGGCCACGGCCTGCTTCGAGAGGTCGTCGTAGACGATGAGGGCGTCGCGGCCGGTATCGCGGAAGTACTCGCCGATGGCCACGCCCGCGAAGGGAGCGAAGTAGCGCATGGCGGCACTCTCGGAAGCTGTTGCGGCGACTACCACGGAATAATCCATGGCGCCGTGCTGGCGCAGGGTCTCCACAAGAGAGGCTACCGTCGAGGCCTTCTGTCCGATGGCCACGTAGATGCAGTAGACGGGCTTGCCGTCCTCGAAGTTCTTGCGCTGGTTGATGATGGTGTCGACGGCGATGGCGGACTTGCCGATCTGGCGGTCGCCGATGATGAGTTCGCGCTGGCCGCGGCCGATGGGCACCATGGAGTCGATTGCCTTGATACCGGTCTGCAGCGGCTGCTTTACGGGCTGGCGGTAGATTACGCCGGGGGCCTTGCGCTCCAGAGGCAGACGCATCGTCGTGCCGGCGATGGGACCGCGGCCGTCGATAGGCTCGCCGAGGATATTGATGACGCGCCCCAGAAGGCCCTCGCCTACGGGAATTGAGGCGATCTCGCCGGTGCGGCGGACGCTCATGTTCTCGGTCACCTTGTCGGCATCGTTAAGGAGGATGACGCCGACATTGCTTTCCTCGAGGTTCAGCGCCACGCCCTTCACGCCGTTTTCAAACTCGACGAGTTCGTTGGCGCCGACGGAGTCGAGGCCATAGACGTGTGCAACGCCGTCGCCTACCTCGAGGACGGTGCCTACCTCCTCGAACTGGACCTTGGCATTGACGTTTTCAAGTTCTTGCTTAAGAATTTGAGAAATCTCGCTGGGGTTTATCATTGCTTGCGATTGGCTATTGTTGTATATGTTGGGAAGAGAGGGCCTATTTGAGAAGGCTCAGGCGAATCTGCTGCAACTGGGTCCTGACGCTGGCGTCGAGGAGTTCGTTGCCGACCTTCACGGTAAAGCCGCCGATTACGGCGGGATTGACATTGAAGGTGCATTCGAGTGTTCCGTCGCCGATATGGCGGCCGATGAGGTCCGTCAGGCGCTTGCGCACGGCATCGCTCAGGGGAGCGGCGCTTTCGACGACCACCTCGTAAATATGGTTCTCCTTTCGGTAAAGGTCCACGAAAGCCTGCGCGATTGCCCTGATGAGGTTAACGCGCCGGTTGCGCTCCAGGAGTTTGAGAAAGTCCGTAAACAGACCGGGGGCCTTATCGCCGGCACCGGAGGCGGTGAGAATGAGTTTCACCTTGTCGGCATCGGCCACGAAGGGATTGGACATGGTCTGCTGCAGTTCCGGAGCGGCGGCGAAGGATGCCGTCAGGGTCTGCATCAACTCGTACAGCGGGGCGTTCTGGCCTCGCTGCTGTCCTTCCTCGAACAGCGCCTTTGCGTATCGGCGGGGGATAAGTCCTTGGTCCATGGTTTACTTTTTGTCTTCTATCTGGTCCAGGAGGGAGTCCACGAGCTTGTTCTGGGCATCGTCCTCCTTAATTTGATTTTTGACGATCTTTCCTGCGATCTGGATGGCGAACTCGCTGACCTGGTTGCGGAATTGCTGCTGAGCCTCTTTTTGCTGCTGCTGGATCTGGATCTGGGCGTTCTCCATCACCTTTGCGGCGGCTACCTGGGCTTCGGCACGGGCATGCTCTACGATTTCGTTCTTCATGCGGTCGGCCTCGCGGAGCATGTCGGCCTGCTGGCGGCGTGCTTCGTTGAGGTAATCCTCGGCCTGCTTCTGGGCGTTGTCGAGCTGAGCTTTGGCTTCCTGTGCATATTCCACACCCTTGTCGATAAGGTCGGCTCGGGAGTCGACGGTTTTAAGTATCACCGGCCATGCGAATTTCCACAGCACCAGGAACAGAATCCCGAATGCTATGAACATCCAGAACACAAGACCGAAGTCGGGTGTGAAGAGTTCCATCAGATACCGGAGGGTGAATTATACGAACAGGGCGAGAACGCAGACGATTACGGCGAACAGGGCCACGCCTTCCACCAGGGCTGCGATAACAATCATGTTGCTTCGGATATCGCCTGCAGCCTCGGGCTGGCGGGCGATGGCTTCCATTGCGGAGCTACCGATTTTACCGATACCGATACCTGCGCCGATTGCTGCGATGGCGGCGCCGATGCTTGCGCCGAGACCAAGAACGGGAGCGATTTCTGCTAAAAGTCCAAACATGGTTTTAAGTTTTTGTGGGTTTGTATTTCTATTTTATTTATTTTGCTGTATTTGTGCCGGAAACCGGTCCGAGACTCAGTTCCTCGCTGAGGTCGGCCCGGACGGCTTCGGCTTCCTTGCCGTGTTCCTTTTCCTGGGCAAGGGCTATGAACAGGGTCGAAAGCATGGTGAACACATAGGCCTGGATGAAGCTCACCAGAACGTCTATGAGCAGCATGAATATCGAGAACAGGAGCGATACCACCGTCGATACTCCGCCGGCAACGGGATTGACGGCCGTGAAGATGAAGATAAGTATCGTAAGGGTTATCACAATCATGTGGCCGCCCATCATGTTGGCGAACAGACGGACCGTCAGCGCCGCCGGCTTGGTGAAGATGCCGAACACCTCGATGACCTGCATGATGGGTATGGGGCACTTGAGCCATACGGGAACGTCCGGCCAGAAGATTTCCTTCCAGTAGTGCTTGTTGGCGAAGAGGTTCGTGACAAGGAAGGTGCAGATGGAGAGCACAAGCGTCACGGCGATGTTGCCGGTAAGGTTTGCGCCGCCGGGGAAAATCACTATCAGGCCCATGAGATTCATCACGAGGATGAAGAAGAACACAGAGAGCAGATATGGCGCGAAGCGCTTGCTTTCGGGGCCGAGGGTCGGTTTGATGACACCGTCGTAGACGAAAGTTACAACCGCCTCCACGGCGCCGAGTCCCTTGCGGGGAGCACGCCAGGGATTCCTGCGCAGGAAAGCCGCAAGCCATATCATGACTCCGGCGACGATGAGCACAGTGATGAACAGCGCTGACACGTTCTTGGTAATCGAGATGTCCCAGGGGCGGTATTCGCTGCCGTCGGCACGGACCTCGACAATCTTGCCCTTGTACTTGCTGTCCTCGCCGGCGATGCGGAAGTCGATGTCGCCGTCGCGGTAAGTCTGTCCGCCGGTCACGCGGGCCGAGGAGAACACATGCAGACCGTCGCTGCCGAACACGATTACCGGCAGGGGGATGCGGTGGTGGTGGTCGAAAGGCACTTCCCAGCCGTAGCCGTCGCCAAGATGCTCGAATATGATTTCCTTGGGGTCGACTTTTGCGGACCCGGAACCCTCGTCGTGGCCTTCGGGCGTGCCGGTAGCGCCGGCGATGAGCACGAACGCCGCGAGAAGGATGAATGTCAGGAATCTTTTCATGTGTCGGCGCTTAATAGACACAGACTGTTATGACGTTGCGGTCGACGTCGGCAATGCCGGCGCCGATTTCGGTAGAGAGAGTCTCGCCGGCGGCATCCGCATAGCGGATTGTGCCGGCACTCAGCGTGGCAAGCAGCGAGGCGTGGTTGTGCAGCACGGTGAACTCGCCCATGGTGCCGGGAAGCGTCACCGAGCTTACCTCTCCCTCGAAGAGTATCTCCTGAGCCGAAATTATCTTGAGCGTCATTGATGTCTGAATTCTTTACTTTATTATGGTTTGATTCCTGCTGCCGCCGGGCAGCAGGGGATGTGTCATGCGCCGACTTCGGCGAGCAGCTTCTTGCCCTTGGCGATGGCGTCGTCGATGGTGCCGACGTTCATGAAGGCCTGTTCGGGATACTGGTCCATTTCGCCGGAAAGAATCATCTTGAAGCCGCGTATGGTCTCGCTCAGGGGCACCATCACGCCGGGAAGGCCGGTGAACTGCTCGGCCACATGGAAGGGCTGGCTGAAGAAGCGCTGGGCGCGGCGGGCGCGGGCGACGACGAGCTTGTCCTCATCCGAGAGTTCGTCGACGCCGAGGATTGCGATGATATCCTGAAGCTCGTTGTACTTCTGCAGCAGCTGCTTCACGGCCTGGGCGGTATTGTAGTGCTCCTCGCCGATGATGTTCGGGTCGAGGATACGCGATGTGGATTCCAGAGGGTCGACGGCCGGATAGATGCCCAGCTCGGTGATCTTACGGGAAAGCACCGTGGTGGCGTCCAGGAAGCTGAAGGTCGTGGCGGGTGCGGGATCCGTAAGGTCGTCGGCAGGCACGTAGATTGCCTGCACGGAAGTGATGGAGCCGTTCTTGGTGGAAGTAATTCGTTCCTGCAGGGCGCCCATCTCGGTGGCCAGCGTAGGCTGGTAGCCGACGGCGGAGGGCATACGGCCCAGCAGAGCCGACACCTCAGAGC
>USGZ01000174.1 GCA_900554265.1 uncultured Porphyromonadaceae bacterium | reverse complement strand
GGCTACAACCGAAACAACAACGGCGGTGGCTACAACCGAAACAACAACGGCGGCTACAACCGAAACAACAACGGCGGTGGCTATAACCGAAACAACAACGGCGGCCAGCGCCAGTTCAACCGCAACAACAACGGCGGCTTCAACCGCAACAACGGCTTCCCCGGCCGCGGCAAGAGCTTCGTGCCCAGGCCCAAACCCGTAGAGTACGAAGTCGAGATTCCGGATCCGAACGAACAGATCCGCCTGAACAAATATATGAGCAACGCCGGAATCTGCAGCCGCCGCGAGGCCGACGAATTCATCCAGCAGGGCCTGGTGAAGGTCAACGGCCAGGTAGTGACCGAACTCGGTACCAAGATTACCCACTCGGACGTAGTGGAGTATGACGAGAAGGTCGTGACCCTGCAGAGCAAGTGCTACATCCTGCTCAACAAACCCAAGGACTGCGTCACCACCAGCGACGACCCCCACGGCCGCACCACGGTGATGGACCTCGTAAAAGGCGCATGCAACGAGCGTATCTACCCCGTAGGCCGTCTTGACCGCAACACCACCGGCGTGCTCCTGCTCACCAACGACGGCGACCTGGCATCCAAGCTGACCCATCCCAAGTTCGTCAAGAAGAAAATCTACCACGTATGGTGCGACCGCGACATCTCCGAGGAGGACATGCAGCGCATCGCCGACGGCATCGAACTCGACGACGGCCCCATCCACGCCGACGCCATCAGCTACGCCACCGAGACCGACCGCAACCAGGCCGGTATCGAAATCCACTCCGGCCGCAACCGCATCGTGCGCCGCATCTTCGAGAGCCTCGGCTACCACGTGACCAAGCTGGACCGAGTATACTTCGCCGGCCTCACCAAGAAGAACCTCCCGCGCGGTCGCTGGCGCTACCTGACTCAGGAAGAGGTGAACTACCTCAAGATGGGCTCTTTTGAGTAGGTGTTAGGTGTTAGTTGTTAGGTTTTAGGCTTTAGGTCTTGGATTCTATACTTTAGGTTTGAGGCTTTAGTCATTCCTGATTCCGCAATCCACATTCCCCCATAACGCGCCCCGGTGCCCGATGGCATCGGGGCGCAATATTTCGTACGCGCGTACGTTATTATATGGTAATGCGCGCACTTACACGCGCCTCTCTCCCCTACGATAATGAAAAAGACCATAGCACCATTCATACTCCCGCTCCTGGTTCTGTGCCTGAGCCTGAGCGCCTGCATCGAGGACAGCTTCACCACCTCGCCCTCCGACCAGCCCGTGTTCTCGACGGACACCGTAAGCCTCGGCGTGGTATTCACCGAAGAGCCCACGGCAACCTCGAGGATGCTCGTCTACAATCCGCACAGCAAAAGCCTTAACATCAGCCGCATCGGCATCTCGGGCGAGAATGCGGACTGCTTCCGCGTGAACGTCGACGGAATCAGCGCCCGCGAGTTCTCCGATATCGAAATCCGCGGCAAGGACTCCATCTTCGTGTTCGTAGAGGCCACACTGCCTCAGGTCGACGGCAATACGCCCGTCGAAGTCAGCGCAAGCCTGGACTTCACCGCCAACGGCGTCATGCAAAGCGTGGTCCTCAGCGCCGAGGGCCAGAACGTGCGCCGCCTGCGCGCCGTGACATTCGCGGAGGACACCCGTCTGGACAACTCCATACCCTACCAGGTCTACGACTCCCTGGTAGTCGCCCCCGGCGCAACCCTCACCGTCCCCGAAGGCACAAGGCTCTGCTTCCACGACAAGACGATGCTCATAGTCCGCGGTACCCTCGTCTGCGAGGGCACGCCGGAGAAGCGCGTCGTCCTCGAAGGCGACCGCACCGGCATGCTCGTCGGCGATGTGTCCTTCGAGATCATGTCCCGCCAGTGGCAGGGCGCGGCATTCGCCGAAACCTCGCAGGACAACGTGCTGACCAATACCGACATAAAGAACACCGTGCAGGGCGTGGCCGTTTACGGCACCGGCACCGAGGAGCGCCCGCAGCTCACCCTCGTCGACTGCCGCCTGCGCAACTCCGCCTACAGTGTCCTCGAAGCATACCATTCGAACATCCTCGCCGCCGGCTGCGAGTTCGCCGAGGCCGCCGACGGCCTCGTCTACCTCCAGGGCGGCCGCGGTACCTTCAACCACTGCACCTTCGCCAACTATTACCTCTACGCCGTGATTTCCCGGCCGGCCATCAGCTTCGGCCACATCGGCGCCGACGAAAAGACCGGCTTCGACGACGGCTCCGGACTGCCCTATCTCGCAGCCGACTTCTCCAACAGCATCGTCTACGGCCTGGGCAACACCCTGAGCCACGGCGACCTGACCGATACGGACGTCTACTTCCGCCGTTGCCTCTTCAAGGGCGAGGGAACGGACGACGAGCACTTCATCGAAAGCCTCTGGGACTCCGACCCGCTCTACTACACCGTCCGCGAGGAGTACCGCTTCGACTACCGTCTCAAGCCCGATTCCCCGGCCATCGGTGCCGCCGACCCGGCTCTGACCCTCCCCGAAGCCGCCTTCGACATCTACGGACTTCCCCGTGGCCCCAGACCGGACCTGGGAGCATACGTCTACACCGAACCCGAAAAGGAATAACAGGCCATACACAAGCACCATGAACCTGCGCACACTCATCACCTCCGCCCTGCTCCTTGGCGCAGCCGCAGCCGGCGCGCGTACTCCGGCGGAAATATTCACCTCCGCCCCGGATTCCGTATTCCCGCTGTTCTCGGCCAACGCCCGCATGGACATGGCCGACTACTACCGCTACGGCCTCGCCAACAGCACCAACAACCAGTTCGGCGAACCATCCCGCATCACCGGCGGCGGCGACTGCGACCTCACCATCCAGGCCGGCGCCAGCTCCTCGCTGCAGGTTGCCGTACTCCCCCAGCGCCAGGACACCGTCGTGGCCGTCGTCGAGACGGTGCTCACCCCGCAGGCCGATTCAGGCATCCGCTTCTACCGCCTCAGCGACTGGAAGCCCGTCATCCCGAAAAACGCCCAGCCCTCCGCTTCCGACTTCCTCACCGACGAAGGCCGCTCCAAGGGCCTCCCGCCCATGTTTTTCATGAAAATCGAGTATCTGCCGGAAGAAGGCGTATTCCTGTTCTCAAACACCAGCGGCGGCTATTATGCCGGCGAGGAGGCCGAGGACATGGAGCGACGTCTCCTCCCCTCCCTCAAGCGCCGCTTCGACGGCAAATCCTGGAAAAATGCCGACTGATTCTTCCGGGAAAACCTCTGTGTCCGTTCCGGGCGCCGAACCGCTGACGCTGCTCCAGCTCAACCGCCGCATCGGTTCCGCGCTGGCCGCGGCTCCCGGCATGGCGGACGTCTGGGTCGTGGCCGAGACTTCCGACGTGCGCTGCTCCGGCGGCCATTGCTACATGGAGCTTATCGAGAAAGATGCCGCCGGACGCCCTGCGGCCAAATCGCGCGCCGTTATCTGGGCGGGCAACTACGCGCGCCTCAACGCGCGCTTCGCCGCCGCGACAGGAACGCCACTTGGCTCGGACATGAAGGTAATGGTCCGCGCGACGGTGAACTATCATCCTGTGTTCGGACTTTCGCTGGTAATCAACGACCTTAATCCCGAGTACACCGCCGGCGACCTCGTCCGCCGGCGCAACGAGATAATAGCGCGCCTGCGCGCCGAAGGTGTTTTCGACCTCAACCGCACCCTCGGATGGCCTCAGGTGGTGCAGCGCGTGGCCGTAATCTCCGCACGCGGCGCCGCCGGCTACGGCGACTTCATCAAGCACCTGTACACCAACTCCCTGCGCCTGCGTTTCCATACCGAGCTCTTCGAGGCGTCGCTGCAGGGCGAGCGCACCGTGCCCAGCATCGTCGCCGCCCTGGAGGCAATCATGGAACGGGAGGCGGACTTCGACTGCGTGGTCATAATCCGCGGCGGCGGAGCAGTGAGCGACCTCGCTTCCTTCGACGACTATACCCTTGCATCGAACGTGGCCCAATTCCCGCTGCCCGTGGTTGTCGGCATCGGCCACGACCGCGACATCACCGTGCTGGACTACGTTGCCAACGCCCACGTCAAGACCCCGACAGCCGCAGCCGAGCTTCTCATCGGCATGGCCACGGCGGCATATAGCGGCCTTCTGACTCTCGGACGCGAAATATACCGCACTCTGACCGCCCGCATCGACGGCGAGCGCCACCGACTGGCCTACTGCTGCGGCCAGCTGCCGCCCCTGGCGCGCACCGTCCTGGTCCGCGCCGCCGCGCGCCTGCCCCAGGAACCCGCGGAAACCCTACAGACCCTCGCCGCCAACATCCTCGACCGCCAGCGCAGGCGCCTGGACGCCGCCGCCGAACTCCTCGCCGCCCTCGCTCCCGAGGCCACCCTGCGCCGCGGATTCTCGATAACGCGCATCGGAGGACACGCCGTTACGGACAGCCGGACGCTACGGCCCGGCGACATCATAACCACCGTCTTCGCCGCCGGAGAACCGGTGGAAAGTACCGTAAAACATCCCTAAACAATGGCTGAGAACCAACACCAACCCACTTACTCCCAGGCGATCGCCGAGCTGGAGAACATACTGGCGCAGCTGCGCGACAACGCCTGCGACGTCGATACCCTCGCCGCAAAAACAAAAC
>USGZ01000173.1 GCA_900554265.1 uncultured Porphyromonadaceae bacterium | reverse complement strand
GTTGTATGTCAAGGTCGCCATTGTTAGCAAAAGTGGCATTGCCGGGTTTGTCAGAGGAAATCCATATATGATTAAAATAATTCAGCTGCAAAGAGCCTCCGGTAATCTTATCAAAAATAATGTAGTAGCCAGGGGTAGCGGCAGTTTTCAAAACCAGTTCACGTCCGCCGACAAGATAGTCCGTCGTTGTACCCTGCGCTTCAGCAATGAGTTTGCTTGCCACCTGGGTACGCGAGGCTGTTGCCTTTATATTCTGCATATCAGCCTCACCGGTGACGTAAAACACACTTCCCGCATCCGTAAACACGGCATCGGACTGTGCATAGGCGTTGCTGTTCGTGCCTTCGAAGCTGTAGGGTTTCTGATTGAACTCCACAGCACCCATCAGATAACGGTCCCCGGAGGTGACATTAGGCTGAAAGTTACCTGTCAGGCAAAGGAAATAATTCGTCTTGTCATTTCCATAATGCGTCTGCAGACGATAATATCCGTAGATGTTGCCGTTTTCATCTGTCTTGATGGTAAATTCGCGCTCAAATCTACCTTCGATTTTTTCCTTCTTAGTTACAGTATAGGTGAATTCCATGTCATCCGACAATTTTTCACCGGCTTCATTATACCATCCGACAAACCGGATTGCATGTCCCGCATGGGTCGCCGTACCGAATTCGCTATTGCCGGCCTGTTTTACAATGGTCGCCGTCAATTTCACTTCATCATTTTCCCTATTGATTGGTTTATCAATCTTTAGTGTGCCTAATGAATTGTCATTATTACTGATTGTCAGCAATGACGGTGCGAACGTGGCCTCGTACGAATATTCTGTCGGAGAGCTTTCAGAAGCGCTAGTGGCCCTAACCGTGACCTTACGGGGATTATCGGTATTGTTATCGTTCCACTTCTCGAAGCCGAAACCATCATCCGCTTTTGCGAACAGCCAGTAATCATGTTCGGCATAATTTGACGAAACTGATGCAGCGCCACTGCTGTGTGTGGTAGAATGCGAGTTTTCTGTAATCTGGGAATCATCAACCTCTGCATTATCCGCCACATACACCTTACCTTCGCCGGAAGCTACGGACACAGACACTTTTGAATAGAATGTGCTGCCAGCCGAGACAGTAAACACGACCGACATGATTAGAATTAATGTAAGAAGTGCTTTTTTCATATACTATATTACAGCAATAATTCGGTAAATTTTGAGCTTATTTACGATTGGAAGATAGTGGGTAAGTACGCGAACGGCGATTGCCGCCGAGACGGCCGAGATGCTCAGGTCGGCCTGGGAGGTCCATAGCGGGGCGGCGGTGAACAGCGCGCAGGCAATTCCGTAGCCGATGAAGAAGTATCTGCATGCCGGTCTTTTTCTGAGTGTGAGCCATACAATCAGCGGCAGAGGATTGAACGGGATAAACAGCCAGTTGAACCATGTGCCGATGCTCGCAGGTATTGCCGAGACAAATATCAGGGCGACGGCGCCGGCGGTCTGAACGCACAGCAGGGCGACATCTGCCGCATGCACCATGCGCCTGAACCGGCCGCCAAGGTCACAGATACTCAGAAGCACGGCGAAGACCAGAATCCCCGAGGCTACCGCACGGGGCGATGGCGCATCGTGTCCTCTGTCCGTGTGGCTCGCGGAAATTAGCGCGGGCTCTCCCGACAGGAGGGGTCGCCGGGTGCCGTCGGCGGAGACAATCTCCGCGTCGGCGAAGGTGCGTCCCATAATGGCAGGCGCCAGGCGGTAGACCCATGGATCTCTTATGTCGGCATCGGAGCCGATGCCGGAGCAGAGCAGCAGACTCGCCCACGGATAGTCGTTCTCTACAACCTCTCTTAACAGCGTCGCATTGTCCATCCGGGAGCAGACGGACTCGTTCAGCACGATTCTGTCGGGTCTCAGAGCCGCGATGATTTTTTCTATCGCGCGGGAGTTGCAGTTGGACCACCGTATGTTGAAATCGTGTTCCTGTCTGTCGGCTATGCTTCTGTCGAGTATCTGCCACAAGCGTCTTGTCTGGGCGTCCGTCAGGTTGAGCGGATATTCCGTTATGCCGCGGCCCTGGGCTTCGAAGTCGCGGCGGTATTCGCCGAATTCGATTCCGGCGAAGCGGCCTCTGGCCTGTCCGAGAACCTGGCCAGCCATGCCTCCCCTGTCGTCGGTCTCGAAAGAGAAGACATTGTCCAGCCCGTAGGCCGGGCACTGAAGGCGGATAGCGGCATGACCCGATACCTGAAAGATTCTGGGCCCCGGTTCGGCAACCAGAATGGAGGTCATGACGGTGTCGCGGCTTGCGGCAAATGATGCCGGCGCCGTTGCCGGCGCCAGCATAAATGCCGCGAGAAGACCTATTCCGAAGCGTACAGACACCGCTTACGCAGAAATGGTTAGCGGACTACGATCTTCTTGCCGTTGAGAATGTAGACCTGGCCGGGCACGGCTTCAGCGGCGCGGCGGCCGGAGAGGTCGTAGAGCACGTCGGGCTGCATGCTGCCGGTCTCGACGCCCTCGATGCCGGTCTGGACAATGTATTCGTCGGCCGGTTCGCTGAGGCTGATGGCGTTCTGGGGCTGACCGGATTCGGAGAGCATGAAGGCATGGTTCGCGGGGATTGTCGATGCTTCTGTAAACCACGGGGTAAGCATAGGCTGACGGGTTTCCTCGGAGATGCTTTCGCGGGTGTCCAGGGTATAGACACTATGGCGCTTGAGGTCGATGTCGATGTTCCAGAGGTGTTTGAGAACCGACTGGTCGACGGGTGTGGCAAGCATGATGCCGCTTGTCTGGGCTTCGCCGGCGGCGGGAGCGCGGCGCGGGGAGCGCTGGATGTCGATTTCGTCGTCGGAAACTTCGAAGCCTTCGGGCCGGTCGGGAGTCGTGGCGGGGTCATAGTCGCCTTCCTGGGCCTCGTAGATTACACGCATCATGTTGTCCTTGAGTCGGGTCGAAGTACACTCGATAAGCACGGGCGTGCGGCGCGGCACTTTGGTCACCGTTGTCGGGAGTTCCACATAATTGATGTCGCCGAGGTTTTCGAGGCTTGCGGTCTGTACGATGTTGCTTTCGCCCATTTCCATTATCTTGACATTGTCCGGATTTACGGGCTCGAAGGGGAAATCTACATAAAGGGCGATCAGATGGCCGTCGGTCTCGTTGGGCTTGTTCTCGCGATGGGCTACCGGTGCAACGGCAAAGTAGTTGTCCGTTTCGTTGAGGGGGAGCACATTCCATATGGCGGCATTGCCGGCGGCGAGCGCCTGGGCTTCGCCGAGCAGACCGAAGCGCTTTTCACCGTCGCTTGTGGTGCCGACGGTGCTGAATTCGTTGACGCCGTCCGTGAACCGTCCGCTGGTAAGATAGAGTTTCTGGCCTTCCTGAATGCTCGGAATGTATTTGAGGAATCCCTGCATGATAGCGTGACGCTGCAGTTCGGCGGCGAAACTCTTGAAGTTTATGCCGAGTATTTCAGCGTCGGGAGCCTTTTCGGGGTCCAGGAAACGCTCGATATACATCTTGAGCCAGTTGTAGAGCAGCTCGTGGTCGGCGAAGATCTTTTCGTAGGTGAGCTTATATATGCCATCCTCAAGGCAGTCGGCATATTTGGCATTGATGTCGTAGCCCCAGGAGAGCCAGAGGGCGGCTTCGTTGGCGTCGATTGCCTCACCGGAGCCGAGGCCGGGCTTGCCGCTCATATACTGGCGCATGCAGGCGAAGCCGAGTTCGAAAGATTTGCGGTTCTGCTCGTTGGCGAGATAGAACTCGCTTACGCCGGTGCAGTCGATCCAGTTGAAGTACAGGCGATACTGATTCCCGCCTACGGGCTCGAGATAAGCGTGGAGGTCGATATTCTGCGAAACCTCCTCGTTGAAGCGCCGTGCGAAGGCCTCGAGGGTCTCTCCTGTGTTCAGCTCGTTCTGGACGTCGGCCGGCAGACTGGCGATTTCCGAATCAAGACGCTGAGCAACGACTGTGAACAGCGATTCAATCATTATGCGGCAGGTCGAGATGTAGCCTGCGTCGCGTGCCCAGCGCTGCATGCTGTAGGCGGTGCTCACATAGTCGCTGGTATTGAGTGCGCCGATGATTTCGTTGAAGGCCTCGGTATAGTCGGTGCGGGGAGCGCCGAATACCTCTATCCCCTGGGAGCTGAGATTGCCGATTTTGTAGCGCAGCTGGCCGTTGTGCGTTTCGGGAACGGCGCGGAGACGCATGATCGTGCCTGCTTTGGTATATGCGTCCTGGAGGGAGACGTCGGGTGCCGTGGTGAAGGGGCCGCGCACTTCAACGTAGCCGTCGTTCTGACCTCCCGCCGCGCTCTGGACGCGGAAGTATCCTTGGATGGCTTCTTCTGCGAGTGAGCCGAAAGATATGCCTATGGCCAACACCGCGGAAATCAGATAGCGTAAAAATGATGTTTCCATTGTTTTTTGGTCTGTTGTGGTTATTTTTTGGAATGCTGGTTTGTTTTCAATTTGCAAAATTAAATATTTATTCACCAATTACCCCCCGAAGTCTTAATTAAGGTTAAAAATTTGAGAATGCGCTTTCCAATACATTCAACAGGCATTTCACTGGAGGACACACGAAAAGCCCGCGGAAACTCCGTCC
>USGZ01000172.1 GCA_900554265.1 uncultured Porphyromonadaceae bacterium | reverse complement strand
TGCATCGAGCGCAACGCCTACGCCGCCGCCCGTGCCCTGGACGCAAACCTCTACGCCGCCTTCAGCGACGGCAGCCACCGCGTGAGCTTCGACCGCATCGTCGAAGTCATGAAGCAGACCGGCCACGACATCCCCTCCCTCTACAAGGAAACCGCCAAAGGCGGCCTCGCCGCCATTAAATAGCAGCGGCAAGAGATTGATTATTAGTCCGATAAGCCTAATTGTCTAATTAGTCTGATTACTCCACTCAGTTGCGGCCTCGGGCCGCAACTTTCATATCAGCCCGTCGCATTCCTTGAGCCACTGGGCGGAGGAGGCGTCGGAGGGCATGCGCCAGTCGCCGCGGGGGCTCAGGCATACGCTGCCCGTCTTGGGACCGTCGGGGAGGCAGGAGCGCTTGAACTGCTGGTTGAAGAAGCGGCGGAAGAAAGTGCACAGCCACTTGGCTATGGTCGCGTCGCTGTAGGCGCCGTGGAAGGCATGCTGCGCCAGGTAGAAGATTCGGCGCGGCGTAAAGCCGTAGCGCAGAGTGTAGTACAGGAAGAAATCATGTAGCTCATAGGGTCCGACAAGGTCCTCGGTCTTCTGCGCGATGGTGCCGTCGGCGGCAGCGGGCGTCAGTTCGGGGCTGATGGGCGTGTCGACGATGTCGCGGAGCGTGGCGCTGACCTCGGCCGAGGTCTCGATGTCGGCGAAGAAGCTCACCAGATGGCGTACCAGGGTCTTGGGCACGCCGGCATTGACGCCATACATGCTCATGTGGTCGCCGTTGTAGGTGGCCCAGCCCAGAGCGAGCTCGCTGAGGTCGCCGGTCCCGAGCACCATACCTCCCAGTTTATTTGCCAGGTCCATAAGAATCTGCGTGCGCTCGCGCGCCTGCGAGTTCTCGTAGGTCACGTCGGTCACCGTCGGGTCCTGGCCGATGTCGCTGAAATGCTGCTCCACGGCCTTGACTATCGAAATCTCGCGGCTGGTGACGCCGAGGGCTTCCATCAGTTTCAGCGCGTTGCAGTGGGTGCGCCCTGTTGTTCCGAAGCCAGGCATCGTCACGCCGACAATGCCCTTGCGGTCGAGGCCGAGCTTATCAAAGGAACGTACGGCCACCAGCAGGGCCAGCGTCGAATCCAGACCGCCGGATATGCCTACAACAAGCGTACGCGTATGCGTGGCGTCCAGGCGTTTGGCGAGACCCTCTGCCTGGATGTTGACGATTTCCTCGCAGCGGTCGCGCAGGTGCTCGCCGGAGCTGGGCACGAAGGGCCTGGGGTCGATGTCGCGCAGAAGCCCGGCGTGTTCCTCGGGCCTGATGCCCAGGTCGACGACACGGCAGGTGGCGCCCTCGTTGCGGCGGCAGGCGGCGAAGGAGGTAAGATGCAGGCGGTCGCGGCGGATGGCCTCGAGGTCGACGTCGGCGGCGACTATCTGGTTGCCGTGTACCCAGCGGCCGTTGCGCTCGAGGATATGTCCATTCTCGGCCACCACGAGCTTGGCGTCGAAAACAAGGTCGGTACTGCTCTCGCCGAACCCCGCGGAGGCATATGCGTAGCCGCAGAGGCAGCGCGCCGACTGCTGGCTGATCAGGCTCAGCAGATAGTCGTATTTGCCGATGAGGTCGTCGCTGGCGCTGAGGTTTACGATAACCTCGGCTCCGGCCAGGGCCAGGCGGCAGCTCGGCGGCACGGGCACCCACAGGTCCTCGCATATCTCGACACCGAAAGTTGCGTCGCCGAGGCGGAAAAGCAGGTCCGTTCCGAAGGGCACGCCGAGGACTTCCCCGCTCTCGCCCTCGCCGCTCTCGAACCAGCGGCGCTCGTAGAACTCGTTGTAGCCGGGCACGTAGGTCTTCGGCACGATTCCGCAGAGGCGCCCTCCGGCGAGTACGACGCCGCAGTTGTAGAGCGCGCCGAAGGCTTCGACGGGCATGCCGACGACGAAAGCAGCTCCGGGATACTTCGCCGATTCGGCGGCAAGGGCGTCCAGACCGCGGCGGGCGCTGTCCAGCAGCTCACGGGAGTGGAAAAGGTCGGCACAGGTATAGGCCGTGAGGCTCATTTCGGGAAATACCGTCAGGTCGGCGCCCTTTTCGGCGGCTTCGGCCATCAGGACCTTGATTTCGGAAACATTGGCGGCCACGTCGGCCACGCTTACCCGCGGCGACGCGCTCGCCACTCTTATAAATCCGTTTTGCATGTCTAATAAATGAAAACATCAGGCCAGCACCACATCCAGCACCATCATCAGCAGGAAACCCGCCATGAAACCGAGAGTGCCAAGGTTGGAATGACGGCCGGCGGAAGTCAGCGGCAGCAGTTCCTCCACCACCACGTACATCATAGCACCGGCACCGAAGGCCAGCATATATGGGAAATAAGGTAATACAAGACTGGAAACAAGCATTGTAATCAGGGCGAATAAGGGCTCGACGGCGCCGCTGAACGTACCGAGCCAGAATGCCTTACGGCGGCTGTGGCCCATGCCGCGCATGGGCATGCTTACCACGGCGCCCTCGGGAAAATTCTGCACCGCAAGACCTATGGCCAGGGCCATGGCTCCGGCCATGGAAATCTCGGCGCCGTCCACAAGCGCTCCCGCGAGGGTTATGCCTATCGCTATTCCTTCAGGAATATTGTGGATAGTCACCGCGAGCGCCAGTTTGGAGCTTATGGAAAGACGCGTCCTCGGACCTTCGGATTCGCTCGAGTGCATGTGCTGGTGCGGCGTGACTTTGTCCAGCAGCAGCAGGAACACCATTCCGAAAACGAAGCCTACGGCTGCCGGAGTCACCTTCGCCATGCCGCTGCCGGCGCTGAGGTCGATAGCCGGAATAAGCAGCGACCACACGGAAGCCGCCGTCATCACGCCTGCGGCAAAGCCCATAAGAACGCGCTCGAGCAACTCGGGGATGTCTCTGCGCAGCAGGAACACGCAGGCGGCTCCCAGCGTCGTTCCCGCAAAGGGAATGGCCAGGACCGCAAGAGCCAGGTCGGGATAGGCGGTGTCTGTCATATCACCTGCAAATGTAGCGTTTTTTCGGGAAATAAAAAAACAGACAGCCGCGGTATGAGGCATACGGATAATCGGCCTGATTATTCTTCTTCCTTGAAGAGGTCTTCGATTTCCTTGTCGGAAAGCTTGAGCTGATAGTGAACCAGGTAAATCTTGCCGGTATAGTTGTAGACGCTGCCGTTCATCTCTACGACCTGCTTTGCGGAAATCATGGCGCTGTCCGGGAATTCGCCTACATTGTAGGTTGCTTCGGTATCCTCGGCGGTGAGAACCTTGGTGTTGCCGTCGGGATAGGTCACGGTGATATTGTTGACCACGAATCCGGGTTCGAAGCTCAGGTTGATGTCCTGGCCGTTGGCGGCGATGAGGCAGTCGGAACCGATTTCAGCAACATTGGCGCGCAGCCATACCTGCTCATTGCTCTCGGGGTCGATCACGGGTTTGCCATCCATATCGAATGCGGGCAGAGCGGCCGTGGCGGTACGTTCGCCGGCGGTTTCGGAGGATACGGCAGAGCATACAACCGACGTGCCGCTGCTGTATTCGGGATTGACTGCAGAGAGGCGAATCTGACGAATCTCAAAATTGTCCTCTACGTAATCTGTCTTGGGGTCATCCGAACAGCTGGCCATGAATGCCATTGCGGCTCCAAATGCCGCCATCATCAGAAGTTTAGCCTTCATTGTCATTAGTTTTTTCGTTACTACATGTTTATTATGACTGCAAAGTTAATAATATTCCGCGGAAATGTAGCGTTTTTTCAAGATTTTCTTTCAAAAAACTTTCCGAATGTGAGTTTTTGCATTCTTTCGGCGTAAAAAAGTCCCGGAGGATGGAGGCTTTCCAAGACACGAGGTTTCGTTCGAACGTAGGGATGCTCCCCGGAGCATCCGCTCAATATCAGTGCCTTATGGCGGATGCACGAGCGTGCATCCCTACGTTTCGTGGTTTATGACCGTGTTCGCGGGTCGTCAGTAGACGCGCACCTTGCTTACGCCGGTGCCGCGGCGAACGATGTAGATGCCCGGGGTCGGGTTGTCGACGCGCATGCCCTGCAGGTTGTAGTAGACGGCGGCTTCGTCGGAAGCTTCGGTCTCGATTTCGCCGATTCCGGAGTTATACTCTCCGAGATCCTCGTATCCGCGGTTGCCGGTGCCGCGGTAGAGGTGGCGGTCCTTGGGCGTGATGTCGGAGGTCTGGTCGCCGGAGCCGTTGTTGAACACAACGCCTATGCTGGCTGCGGGAATCGTGTAGGAGTAAATCTCGTTGCCGAGAGCCGTCATGTCGACGCCGGGCCAGCTGGTGCCCTGTTCGCTCCAGTGGTGAATCTTGACGGTGCTCCAGAGGGTCACGCTGTTGTCGTAGTAAACTGTGATGTCCTCGCCTGGTGTCGGGGGTACCTCGCCTACGAGGGTGGCCGTCGTGGCGCCGTCGTAGTTATAGTAGACGTCGGAGGTGATACCGGTGATGTCGCCGGTCTTGGCGCCGTTGCGGTTGAAGATGATATTGACGGCGTCCATGTCGTCGAAGGTGAAGTAGTAGTAATCGACTCCGTCGACTGTCTTTGTCTCGGAGAGGACCTTGCCGGGCCATGCGCCGCAGGGCTCTACGGAAGTTCCTTCGGAATTCTTGCCCCAGG
>USGZ01000171.1 GCA_900554265.1 uncultured Porphyromonadaceae bacterium | reverse complement strand
CGGACACGCCTCCGTCCGGGCCGGGAATCGTGGTGCGCGTGGACGAGCACGCGCGCCTTGTCGTACACCGCTTCGGCCTGGAAGGGGTACACGAATCCGGAGCCTACAGTCTTGCCGTAAAGATTTCGGGCTTCGACGTGGTTATCGAGGAACGGCTCACCTCGGGCCACCGCTACGACCCCGAAATGACTCAGGCGGAGGCCACGGCCGACTGTCTTGGCCGCGAGAGATACCATTTCCAGTACAATTCCGAGTCGACGGCGCGTAAATGTTCGTTCACCCTGAACATCGCCCCGGGCAACACCATTACCCGCGCACTCGAATTATGATTTGGTGGCCGCGGTCTGCGGGAAGGCGCGGTAGATGTTGCAGCCCAGGTAGTTGCCGACTACTGTCGACAGATATACCGCCAGGAGGGTTCCGGCCTGGGCGGGTGTGGCCGTGGTGATGATTTCCGGCATGGCCATGGTGTAGTAGAACACGTCGGCGATGCAGTGAGGGAAGGAGCAGATTATAAAGGTAGGCACGCCGAAGAGCAGGGGCCACCAAAGGCCTCCCTTTGCGGCGCGGACGCTGAGGGTCATGATGAAACCGCAGGGGACGGCGCGCAGGCCCGAGATGAAGATGCCGTCGGCAAGACGTTTATAGACGATGGCCGAAGGGTCGATGGCGAAGTTGCGCGTATCCGAAATAAACACTACCGCCGCGCAGCCCACTATATTGAGGAGCAGTATCGCGGCCAGGCGTCCGTAGCTCATCGAGTCGGCGCGCCCGGGCTTGCGGCGCCCCCAGACGAACTGGCTGCGGCCGGTAAAGAGGTCGAGATTGAAGTAGACGACGGTCATGAGACCGAAAGCGAACATCACGCAGCCGGGCAGGCCGCCGAGATTGAGATATACCATCGCGGCCACGCCTATGCAGGCGCCGGCGGCAAGCGCCGAAACCGCGAAGCGCCATGCGGCGGAACCGGTGTCAGTGTTCATCTTCAGTCTTTTCTTCGGGCGCGATGGCACTCATTCGTATCATTTCGAGGCGGCTGGCGCTCTTCCGGAGAATCCTGAAGCTGAAGCCGCCGATATCGACCGTCTGTCCCTGGGCGGGGATGGTGCCGGTGCTGTGGAGGATATAGCCCGCGACGGTCTGGTAGGCGTCGTCCTCGGGCAACTCGAGATGGAAGCGCTCGTTGATTTCGGCAATCTCGCAACGGCCGGAGAGTTCGTAGACGCCCGGCTCGACCTCGCGCTCGGTGAGGCGGCTGGTGTCGTGCTCGTCCTGGATGTCGCCGCAGATTTCCTCCATGAGGTCCTCGAGGGTGAGCATGCCGGCGGTGCCTCCGAACTCGTCGACCACGATGGCAATCGAGCGCTTCTGTTGCAGCAGACGGCGCATCATGGTGTTTGCCAGCAGGTTTTCGGGGCTGTAGAGCACGGGCTTGATGTTCTTGCGCCAGTCGTTGGCGGGGTCGAAGAGCTCGCTGACGTGGATGTAGCCCAGGACGGTGTCGATATCGTCGCGGTAGACGATGATTTTGGACCGGCCGGTGGATATGAAAAGTTCGGCGAGGTGGTCGCGGGTGGTGCCCTCGATATTGACGGCCACAATCTCATTGCGCGGTGTCATGCAGTCGCGCACGTGGGTTGTGCTGAAATCCAGGGCGTTGCGGAAGAAACGGACTTCGTTGTCGACGGTCTGTTTCTGCTCCTCCATGTCGTCGATGGTCTCCTCGATATACTCGTTGAGCTCGCCTATGGAGATGATGTTCATGGGCTTGCGGTCGGCGTCCTTTATGCCGGCGAAGCGCATGAGCACCTTCGAGAGCCAGGCCGTGAATACGGACAGCGGATAGAGAATCAGGTATATGAGGTAAAGGGGGACGGCTACGATTTTCAGCGAGCTGTTGGGGTTGATTCCGAAGACGGTCTTGGGAAAGAACTCGCCGGTGAGGAGGATTACGAAGGTCGAGATGAGTGTCTGTGCGGTCAGCACCATGGCCTCGCTGCTGAACCAGCTGGCCAGCAGGGGTTCCAGCAGCACAGCGGCGCCCATGCCGTAGACCACGAGCACGACGTTGTTGCCCACCAGTATGGTGGATATGAAAAGTTCCGAGTTGGAATAGAAGCGGCTGAGGATTCTGCCGATTATGCCGCCGCGGTTGGTGTCCAGCTCTACGCGTACGCGGTCGCTCGTTACGAAAGCCATCTCGCAGCCGGAGAAAAGGCCCGAGAGCAGCATCGCCACCAGTGTGATTATCAACCAGGATGTTTCCAAGTTAGCTTGATATTATAGTTTTGCTGAGTATTATCGATATTTCTTTCGGAACGGGCCGTCAGTTGGCCGTAACTTCGCCGGGTCGTATGCGTGCGCCGATTCTGCGGCCGTCGGCCGGCACGTGCTGTTGCGGTTCCTGCTGCGCGGCTGACATGCGCCGGCGTTCGGACGAACGGACTCCGGGCGAGACGCGGCCGCGGGGAGCGGCGCTGTCCGGCGCGGCTGTGTCGGGTTCCTGGGCGTCGCGACGCTCGACGGGTATTATGGCCGTAGGCCGGCGCACAAGGTAGGAGCTCATGTTCTGGTCGCTCTCGAAGCCGTAGCCTTCGATGATGCGGTCCGAACGCACGATATGGATAAAGGAGTCGCAGTACATCTTTCGCGTCTGCTGGTCCCAGAAGAGCTGCTGGGTGAGGAAGCTGTCGCGGGCAGTGTTGACCATCACCACGTTACCGTCCAGGCGCCAGAGGCGACGGCGCGAGAAATAGTGGGCCGAATCGCACTCGACGCTGCTCTGGGGGTTCATCTGCTGGTCGTACTGCTCGAGGTAGACTCCCTCGGGGAAACGCCAGAAGGGGTCCTCGGCGTCCTCGAACATCTGCCAGAGGGGCGTGACTACCTTGTAGCGGGTATAGCCGGAGTCGCTGATGAGGGTCTCGACATCGCGCGTGGCCATGGTGGGCGTGGTCATGCCGTCGCCGATGTTGGCCACGTAGTGGTGCTCGTCCTCGCCGCATCCGGCCGCAAGAAGTGCCGCCGCCAGCGCCAGCGCCGGCAGTATCCTCATGCGTCTGTGGCCGGAATCACTGTCCACTTTGTGTAGAAGGGCTGTTTAGTATATCTTGCTCTGGCGGAACCACATTTCGTTGAAGTTCACGCCCAGGCTGATGCCGAAGTAGTTTTCCTTGATCAGGGGGTTGGGGTCGGCGGCGCGGTGCTTGTACTCGAAGGTGAGGTTGACCAGGGTCTTGAAGGCCGGAACCGGGAATCCGAAACCGCCGCTGACGGCATACTCGCGCAGACGATTGGCCGTGCCGGAGGCGCTGAGGATTTCGAGATAGTCGTTGTTGTAGTAGGCGCCGAGGCGGTAGCGGATGCGCTTGAAGTAGCCGCCGCGCAGGTTGGGGGTGTACTCCATGCCGAAGGCGTACTTTGTGCGGTCGGCGAAGGAGAAGGTGCGGGGCGTGTTCTCGTAGCCGCGGTACTTGGCCTTGCTCCAGGGCTGATAGGTGAAGTCGAACTCGAGGCTGAGCTTCTGGCCGAAGCGGTAGCTTACGCCGGCGCCCCAGGTCTCGGGCAGGGAGTAGTTGCCGCGGAGGCTGTGGTGGTCGCGCACTTCGGAGGCCGAGGTGTTGGTGCCGTCGTTGACGACGACGACGGTCTGCGCCGTGCCCAGCAGCGTCTTCTCGGGGCTGTAGGTCAGGCCGAGGGTCAGGCGGTCGCGCCTGTTGACGTCGACGCCGTAGAGGACGCCGAAGTTGAGGTGGTAGTCGCGCACCTGCATCTGATTCTGGAAGAGCGAGTTGCCGCCGGAAGTCAGGTAGCCGTAGGTGTCGTTGAGCAGGGTGCCGAAGAGGTAGCTCACGTTGGCTCCGACGCTGAAGCCGGCGAAGGGGCGCCCCGAGATGCCGACGTAGAACTCGTTGAGGCTGCCTGAGCCCTGGCGGCTGTCAATACCGTTGTCGATCTTGCTTCCGAATGAGTAGCCCACCGACGAATAGGGTACCAGGCCGATGGAAGCGCCCATGTACTTGCCCAGGGGGAACTGCATGGTCACGTACTCGAGGCCGCCGCCGAACTTGTTGTCGCTGACCTTGGCGTTGTCGATTATCTCGCTCTGATGCAGGGAGGTGACGTTCATGCCGATGTCGAAGAGGAAGGTCAGGGTGTCGATAGCGGCGTAGCTTGCCGGGTTCATTACATTGATCTGGCGCCGCGAGACCATCGCGTAGCCGACGCCGCCCATTGCACGCTGGGCGCTGGTGGCGTGGTCGCCGAGCATACCGTAGGCATAACGGGAGTAAGGTGTCATTGTAGCGCTCTGCGCGGAACCTGCGATTGCGCTGGTGATGAATGTGATAACGGCTAAGAGCCTAAAGAGTTTCATTATATCGGAGAATGCTGTTAAGACCGCGGTGCACCAGGCACGGGTCGTGTATATAGTCAAAGTTCATAATGCCGGCGCCTGCCAGCAGAGTTGCGCTGCCGCCGGTGACGACGGTGAGCGCTCCCGGCCCGACGGCGCGACGGTAATAATCGAGTTCGGCGATTACGCCTCGCAGGGCGCCGCTGCGGAGGGCTTCCTCGGTGGTGGTGCCCCATAGCGGCGTCAGACCGCGGGCGTTGACCGCCGGCAGGGCGTCGGTATGGGAATGCAGCGCC
>USGZ01000170.1 GCA_900554265.1 uncultured Porphyromonadaceae bacterium | reverse complement strand
GTCGCTGATAACTTTGCCGCTGGTCTTGAACTCGTACTTGTCCGCCAGGCCGACCACGGTAGTCTGCTCGAACAGGCAGTCGGGATAGAAGGCGGCGATGAATCGCACGGCGATGAGGTGGTAGAGCTTCTTCTCCTCGGTACTGAGAGTCGCGCGCGAGGGGTCCATGCCCGTCGGTATGATGGCATGGTGGTCGGTGACCTTTGAGTTGTCGAAAACCTTCTTAGTCTTCGGAATAGGCTTTGCCAGCACCGGCGCCACGATATCGGCATAGGGCGTCATACCCTTCATCGTCGGGCCGATTTTAGGATAGATGTCGTCGCTTAGGTAGGTGGTGTCGACGCGCGGGTATGTGGTCAGCTTCTTCTCGTAGAGGCTCTGGATAAGGCTCAGGGTAGTGTCAGCGCCCCAGCCGAAGCGCTTGTTGCACTCGACCTGGAGGCTGGTCAGGTCGAACAGACGCGGGGGCGCCTCGCGGCCTTTCTTCTTGGTCACGGAGGTGACGGTGAATTCCTTGCCCTCCAGCTCGGCCACGGCGGCGTTGCCGGCCTCCTCGGTGTCGAAGCGGTCGCCGGTGTAGGTGAAACCGGTCTTACGGTAGGTGGTATGTAGCTCCCAGCTGTCCTTGGGCACGAAGTCGCGGATTTCGCGCTGGCGGTTGACAATCAGGGCCAGCGTCGGCGTCTGCACGCGCCCTATGCTGAGCACGTTGCCGCGCCCGGATGCGTACTTGAGGGTATAGAGGCGCGTGGCGTTCATGCCCAGGACCCAGTCGCCGATGGCGCGGCACATGCCGGCCATGAAAAGACTGTCGTAATCCTTCTGAGGCTTGAGGTCGCGGAAGCCCTCGCGGATGCTCTCGTCCGTAAGCGAAGAAATCCACAGGCGGCGCACCGGGCAGCCGGCATTGGCCTTGCGCATCACCCAGCGCTGGATGAGCTCGCCCTCCTGCCCGGCATCACCGCAGTTTATAATCTCGTCGGCCTTGGCGATGAGACTCTCTACGACTTCGAACTGACGCTTGATATTGGGCTGGTCGATGACCTTTATTTCGTACTTCTCCGGAAACATGGGCAGCTCGCTGAAGCACCAGTGCTTCCACTGGGGCTTGTAGTCGTCCGGCTCGTAGAGGCAGCACAGGTGGCCAATGGTCCAGGTCACGCATATGTCCTTGCCCTCGTAGTAGCCGCGCTCGCTCTTGCTGGCGCCGACAATGGCGGCGATGCTCTGCGCAACGGCCTGTTTCTCGGTTATGCAGAGCTTCATTTAGCGGAAAGTTCGCGCTTGGCCTCGTTCCAGAGTCCGTCCATCTGCCCGAGGGTCATGTCCTTGAGCTTGAGGCCCTTCTCGGCAGCACGCTTCTCGATATAGTTGAAGCGGGCAATGAACTTGCGGTTTGTTTTCTCCAGGGCGTTCTCGGGATTGACACCATAGAGGCGGGCGGCATTGACCACGGCGAAAAGCAGGTCGCCGAACTCGGCCTCGGTCTGCTCGGGGTCGCCGGCGTCGATGGCCTGGCGCACCTCGGAGCGCTCCTCCTCGACCTTGGTCCATACGTCCTCGCGGTTCTCCCAGTCGAAGCCCACGTTGGCGGCCTTCTCCTGGACGCGGAAAGCCTTGATGAGCGCGGGCAGAGCCGCGGGCACGCCTCCGAGGACACTGTGGTTGCCGTCCTTTTCCTTGAGCTTGATCTGCTCCCAGTTGAGTTCGACCTGGTGGGCGTCGTTGGCCACGACCTCGCCGAACACGTGGGGATGACGGAATATGAGCTTATTGTTCAGAGCGTCGGCCACGTCGGCGATGTCGAAGCTCTCGCTCTCGGAGCCGATCTTGGCGTAGAAGAATATGTGGAGGAGCACGTCGCCGAGTTCCTTGCAGATATTGCGGTTGTCCTTGTCGTGGAGGGCCTGGGCGAGTTCATAGGTCTCCTCTATGGTGTTCGGCAGCAGGCTGTCGTTGGTCTGCTTGGCATCCCAGGGGCACTTGACGCGGAGGATATCCAGGGTATCCAGCACGCGGCCGAGGGCCTCGATTTTTTCCTGACGTGTATGGTTCATAACTGATTACTGATTTCTGTAAGTTTCAAGACCCTGTTCGAGCCATCCGACGAAGGCGCCGACGTTCTCGTCGTGGGCGCGTGGAGCGGCCAGGGGCTTGCCCTCGTTGTCCAGGAGGATGTAGAAGGGCTGCTGGTTGGTGGCGAACTTATGGCGCTGCAGGTAGCTCCACTTCTCGCCTACGGTGGTGAGGCGGACGGTGCGGCCCTCCTCTTCGACTGTGATGGGTTCGGGCAGGTCGGTCTTGTCGTCGACCATGAGGACGATCATCACGTAGTCGTTCTCGATGATGCCGCGGACCGTCGGGGTATCGAACACGGCGCCTTCCATCTTGCGGCAGTTCACGCAGGCATAGCCGGAGAAGTCGACGAGCACAGGCTTGCCCTCGCGGGCGGCGGCTTCCATGCCGGCGTCGTAGTCGTCGTACTTCCGGAACTCACCGCCGTAGAGGTTGAAGTCCTGCGTATAGAGCGGCGGAGCGAAGGCGCTGATGGCCTTCAGGGGCGCGCCCCAAAGACCCGGCACCAGGTAGATTGCGAAGCTCAGAGAAACGAGGGCCATGAAGAAGCGGCCGATGCCGGTATGGGTGGTCTCGCCGTCGTGCGGGAAGCGGATTTTGCCAAGGAGGTAGAGGCCCAGGAGGACGAACATCACGATCCAGAGCGAGAGGAAGACCTCGCGGTCCAGGATGTGCCAGCCGTAGGCAAGGTCGGCCACGGAGAGGAACTTCAGCGAGAGAATGAGCTCGACGAAGCCCAGGACGACCTTGACGGTATTGAGCCAGGAGCCGGATTTGGGCAGTTCCTTGAGCATGCTGGGGAAGAAGGCGAAGAACCCGAAGGGCAGCGCCAGGCCCAGAGCGAAGCCGCCCATGCCCAGCAGCGGGCCCATGATATTGCTTTCGCTGAAGGCCTCGACAAGCAGGGTGCCGATGATGGGACCGGTGCAGGAGAAGGACACCAGAACCAGGGTGAAGGCCATGAAGAAGATGCCTACTACGCCGCCGGCACTGTTGGCGTGGCTGTCCGCGGCGTTGGTCCACTTCGAGGGAAGGGTAATCTCGAAGGCGCCGAAGAAGCTTACGGCGAAGAACACCAGCATTGCGAAGAAAATGAGGTTGAATACCGCGCCGGTGGCTATCTCGTTGAGTTTGCCAGGCCCGAAAATCAGGGTCAGGACTATGCCGAGCGTAAGGAAAATCACGATGATGCTCAGGGCGTAGGTGAAGGCGTCGGCGATGGCGCGGCCGCGGCTCTTGCTGCGCTTGAGAAAGTAGCTTACGGTCATCGGAATCATAGGCCAGATGCATGGCGTCAGCAGCGCCACCAGGCCACCGAGGAAGCCGAACAGGAGTATGTACCAGTAGCTCTGCTGCCCATGGCTCTCCGTGATTTCAACGGGTTCCCACCATAGCTCATGGTCCGCGGAAGTCATGCCGGAGGCCGGCCGGGCGGCCGGAGCGGCCGAGCTTTCCTCTGCAGGCGCGGCTGCGGGTGTCGGTACGGGAGTGCCGAAAGTGAGCGAGAAGTCGTAGCGGTCAGGCGGAGTGCAGGAATTTTCCGAGCAGGCCATGTAGCGGACCGTGCCGGCTACCGTAGCGCCCGCGGAACCTTCGGCCAGGCGCAGGGGCTGACGCAGCTCGAATGTGCCGGAGAGCCAGGGCAGGTTCAGGTTCATGAACGAGTCGAAATGGGTGACCGGTTCTATGGAGCAGGTCAGAGGTCCGGCGGTAGCGTAGCCCGAGGGATTGTCGAAGGTAATGGATGTCGGGTCCGGAACGCCGGCGGTGGCGTCCATCTCCGGCATGGCGAGGCCGTAGATGTGCCAGCCCTCGTCGACGTTCGCTTTCAGCACCAGTGTCGCCTCTCCGGCAACAGGGCCTTCGACGAGCGATGCCTGCCAGTCGACGTGCCGCTGGATTGCCGCGAAGCAGCCCGTGGTACTCACCAAAAGGAGAAGGAGTGTTGTCAGTATCTTATTCATATTCATATTAATGGGCGGTCGGAGCAACGCGTACGCTGATGTTTTCGGTTTTGGGCGGCCGGCAGGTAGTGCCGTCGCAGGTCATGTAGGTAATCGAAGCCTTGATTACGGGATGGACGGCTACGTTGTTGAGGCGGAAAGGCACGGAAAAGCGTACGTTGGCGTCCCACCAGCTCAGGGTCATACCGAACATCGGGTCTTCGACTTCCATGGGAGCGCGCTCCGCGGTGAGCGGACCGGTAAATTCCACACCCCGGCTGGCGGAGAGGTCGAAAGTCGTCGGTTTGGGACCGCCCTGAGGCAGTTCGAGTCCGTAGAGGTGCCATCCGGGAAGAATGAGGGCGCGGAAGGTTACGATTCCTTCCGTGTCGCCGGTCATGCGGATTGTGGTACGCCAGCGGACCGGGGGGATGCCCTCGCCGGAGGGCTGCTGCGCATATGCGCCTATGGCCGCAAGTGCCATCAGGAGCACTGCGAGGATATATCTTGTCTTGTTCATATGGTTTTGATTGTCCTGAATCGGAATCATGCCAGGGTTATGGGAGCGAAGAACTCGGGTCGGTGGAAGTCCGGCTTTTCGGTCTGTATGGGGCTCCAGGAGAGGAAATGGGGAGCCGTACACTCGCTGGCGCACTTATAGA
>USGZ01000169.1 GCA_900554265.1 uncultured Porphyromonadaceae bacterium | reverse complement strand
ACAACACCCTCAAGCATACCGTTACGGAAATCTACGTCGATTCCTTTGAACTGCTGCCGCGATGAGCGCCCCTGACGACGAACTCTATATGCGGCGCGCGCTGCAGCTGGCCGCCAACGGCCGCGGCTATACCTCGCCCAATCCCATGGTTGGGGCCGTGGTAGTGGCCCGCGGGCGTATTATCGGCGAGGGCTGGCATCGCCGCTTCGGAGGCCCCCATGCCGAGGTCAACACCATGAATTCCATCGCCGAGGCCGACCGGCCCCTGGTCGGCGAAGCCACAATCTACGTAACCCTGGAGCCCTGCTCGCACTACGGCAAGACTCCTCCCTGCGCGGCCATGCTCGTAGAGCGCGGCGTCCGGCGCGTGGTCGTAGGCAGCGGCGACCCCAACCCGAAGGTCTCCGGCCGCGGAATCCGTATGCTCCGCGAGGCCGGAATCGAGGTCGATACCGGGGTATTGGCCGAGGAATGCGAGGCCCTCAACGAGGCCTTCATGACGGCTCACCGACGTCACTGGCCATTCGTGACTCTGAAATGGGCCCAGAGCGCCGACGGATATATCGACGGCCGTTTCAGCCGCCCCGACGGCCGCCAGCTCGTCCACTGGCGGCGTGCCCAGGCCGATGCCATTATCGTTGGCGCCGGCACCGTGCTGGCCGACAATCCCTCGCTGACCGTCCGCGACATCGAGGGCCGCTCGCCCCGGCCCGTGGTCCTGGACCGCCGCGGCCTGCTGGTCGGCTCGGACCTGCCCCTGATGCGGCGCGAGGACACAATCCACGTCACCTCGGGCGAGAGCCTGCGCTCGGTTCTCGAGCGGCTATATGGCGAATTCGGCTATATCTCGGTGCTTGTCGAAGGGGGCGCCGGCATCCTCGGCGCTTTCATCGCCGAAGGCCTCTGGGACCGCGCCTACGTCGAGTGCTCACCCGACGAAATCCGCGGCAATGTCAAGGCTCCGACAATCCCATGCCAACCCTCGGCGGCATATCAGATACCCCCGAACACAATATACGAATACCGCAATTCGAATTAAATCAATTTATTGAAAATCAATCCCTTCGCGGCATGGGTATTCGGCGGAGGGTAATCATCTCGCGCCCGGCGGCGTCGAGGAGGATTACCGTGTCGTCGCGGTCGGAGGCTATGGCCGTGGCCGTGCTTTCGAGGGCCACCATCATGCGCAGTTCCTGGTCGCCCTTGGGGCAGCCCATGCGCGTGGTCTGCATGTTGCTCAGGTCGAGGGCGTTGCTGCGGTTGGGGTCTATGTAAATCGTGCCGTTGAAGTAGTTGCAGCCCGTATTGCCGTGTACCTTCAGCTCGCGGATGTCGAAGAAGATGTTGCACTCCTCGTCGTTGATTTCGCGGCCGTCGATTTTGGCAACCTGCCAGTTGCCGTTGAGGAACTCCATGTTCGAGCGGCGCAGGGTCATTACGACGCGGTCTTCCGTGGTACGCAGGTAGAGGTAGATGTCCTGGCCGATTCGGCGGGTGTCGACGTAGAGGGGCGTGCCGTCGGTGAGATAGCGCGAAATCAGGGCGCTGTACTCGTCGTCGGGGCAGTATCTGCGGGTCGAAATCACGTTCGAGAAAACCATCGCTCCGTCGGTGCGCAGGAGGTAGTCGCCGTTGATTATGTTGCAGCCGTCGGAGCCGTAGAAGCGTCCGGAGCCGTCCTCGAAGTCGATGTAGGGAGCCTCCTCCTCGGCCACGATAGCCGAGGCTCCGACGCCGGCTATTATCCAGCGGCCTCCGCAGAGGGTGGCCTTGTCGGGACGCTCGCCGGCGATTTTCGGCGGTGCGGGAAGTTCGGTGCGGATGCCTCCCACGGGCATCTCGGCGCTAATGGCGCTGCCGGCTGTCGGCTGCTGCGGCTGCTGCCGGTGCCCCTGAAGCAGGGAGCAGGAGCTTGCTGCCGCGCATAGCGCCAATATCATGCTTATATGTTTGATTTTCATGTGCGTTAGGAGGAATTTTGGCGGGAAGAGATATTTTCGTTCTCCAAAGATACGCAAAAGTTAGGGAATTTTGCTATTTTTGCGATACAAAAAGTAAATCATTATGCTCGACATAGAAGAAGTTTACAATGCCCGCAAAGTGCTCTCGAAGGTTGCGCGCCTTACTCCCGTAATCGCGGCCCCGGCACTGAGCAAGAAGACCGAATTGTACCTTAAGACCGAAAACCTGCAGCTCACCGGATCCTTCAAGCTCCGCGGAGCCTACTATAAGATTTCCCAGCTAACCGACGAGGAGAAGAAGCGCGGCGTGATCGCCTGCTCGGCCGGCAACCATGCCCAGGGCGTGGCCCTCGGCGCCAGCCACAACGGCATCAAGAGCCTCATCTGCCTGCCTGCCGCCGCACCGATCTCCAAGGTCGAGGCCACCCGCGGCTACGGCGCCGAGGTATGCCTGGTGCCCGGCGTCTACGACGATGCCTACGCCAAGGCCATGGAGCTCCAGCGCGAGCACGGCTACACCTTCGTCCATCCCTTCGACGACCCCAAGGTAATCGCCGGCCAGGGCACAATAGGCCTGGAGATTCTCGAGCAGATGCCCGACGTCCAGGCCGTTGTCGTGCCCATCGGCGGCGGCGGTCTCATCTCCGGCGTGGCTTTCGCAATCAAGAGCGTGCGCCCGGACGTGAAGGTCTACGGCGTCCAGAGCTCCGGCGCTCCCTCGATGGCCGACTCGCTCAAGGAAGGCAAGGTATGCCACCTCAACGACGTGAGCACCATCGCCGACGGCATCGCCGTCAAGGAGCCCGGCGTCAATACCTTCGACATGTGCAACCGCTATGTCGACGAGGTCGTCACCGTCAGCGACGACGAAATCGCCGCCGCAATCCTGGCCCTGCTCGAAAAGCAGAAAATCGTGGCCGAGGGAGCCGGCGCCGTTTCCGTGGCCGCCGTGATGTTCGACAAGCTGCCCGTCCAGGGCCTCAAGACCGTATGCCTCGTTTCCGGCGGCAATATCGACGTCACCACCCTCAACCGCGTCATCACCCGCGGCCTGGCCAAGGCCGGACGCACCCATACCTTCATCGTCGACCTGGCCGACAAGCCCGGACAGCTCTCCGGCGTCTGCGACGCCATCGGCGCCTGCGGAGGCAACATCATCTCCGTGACCCACGAGCGAATCAACACCAGCACCGCAATCAACGGCTGCACCATCCGCGTCGAGGTCGAGACTCGCGACAACAGGCATATCGACGAGCTGCGCGACGCCCTGGCCGGGCGCGGCTACAACGTAATATCGTAAAAATTATAATCATATGAAGAAATCCATAATCGCCCTCCTGGCACTTGCCGCCTGCGCCGGCGGCGCACGTGCCGGGGAACCCGCGGCTGCGCCCGACAGCGTCCAGGCCGATACCTGCTTCGTCTTCACCGACGTAATCTCCCTGCCGACCACCTCCGTCAAGGACCAGAACAAGAGCGGCACATGCTGGTGCTTCGCCGGCACGAGCTTCTTCGAGGATGAAATCCGCCGCGCCGGCGGCGACTCGCTGGACCTCTCCGAGATGTTCACCGTCCGCCACTGCTATCTGGACAAGGCCGAGAAGTATGTCCGCATGTACGGCCAGCTGAACTTCGCCGCCGGCGGCTCGACAGCCGACGTGCCCTACGTATGGCGTACCTACGGCGCCGTGCCCGAGGAAGTCTACACCGGCCTGGCCTACGGCGAGGACAAGCATATCCACGGCGAACTCGACGCCGCCCTCAAGGCCTACGTCGAGGCCATCGTCAAGGTGCCCAACAAGCGCCTCAGCACAGCATGGAAAAACGGCGTCGAAGGCATCCTCGACGCATATCTCGGCGAGCTGCCCGAAACCTTCACCTACAAGGGCCGCACCTACACTCCGCAGAGCTTCGCCGAGTCGCTGCCCCTGAATCCGGACGACTACATCAGCCTGACCTCCTTCACCCATCATCCCTTCTACGAGGAATTCGCCGTCGAGGTGGCCGACAACTGGCTCTGGAGCCGGAGCATGAACGTGCCCGTCGAGGAACTCAAGGCCATCGCCGACAACGCCCTGGCCAACGGCTACACCTTCGTCTGGGCCGCCGACGTCAGCGAGCCCGGCTTCCAGTGGACCAAGGGCGTGGCCCTGATGCCCAAGGCCAAGGACGCCGACCTCGAAGGCACCGAGCTCTCCCGCTGGGTCAAGCTCAGCGACAAGGACCGCGAGAAGGAACGCTACGAATTCAACGCTCCCGTCGAGGAAATCGAGGTGACCCAGGAAAGCCGCCAGGAGATGTTCGACCGCCAGGAGACCACCGACGACCACGGCATGGAAATCGTCGGCACAGCCGTCGACCAGAAGGGCAACCGCTACTACAAGGTCAAGAACAGCTGGGACACCAACCAGGTCTACGACGGGTTCTTCTACGTTTCCGAGCCTTACTTCCTGGCCAAGACCGTCAATATCTTCGTCAACAAGGCCGCCGTTCCGGCTGAGATCGCCCGTAAGTTCCGCCGCTAAGGCTATCCCTGCCGTCAATCCTGAGTTTTAACTTTACGTTCCACGTGAAACATAAGCTCTGCTATCTTATTGCCTTGGTGGTACTTGCACCGGCCGTTCTGACCGGGTGCAGGACCACCGAGGCCAACTACCGCGCCGCCTACGAGCGCGCCACAGCCTACCGCGACAGCTCCGAGAGCCTGGACAGCACCATCTACGGCC
>USGZ01000168.1 GCA_900554265.1 uncultured Porphyromonadaceae bacterium | reverse complement strand
AGAGGCCCTTGCAGGCCGCGAGCCGGCATATCTGATTGTACAGCACGTAGAGCCGGACCATTCCGGCAGCATCAGGGCCATGCTGGCGCGATATCCGGGCGTGAGGGTGGTGGCTACGGCCAGGGCCATAGCCATGCTCGGGAATTTTTTCGACGGCATAGACTTCGGCGCATGCTCCATGGCAGTCGGCGACGGCGACACGCTGAGCCTCGGGCGGACGGAGCTGCGCTTCGTGACGGCGCCGATGGTTCACTGGCCCGAAGTGATGATGACTTGCGACACCACCGACGGCGTGCTCTTCTCGGCGGACGCTTTCGGAACCTTCGAAATGTCGGATTCGACGGCCTGCCGCGACGACGAATTCCGCCGCTACTACTGCAATATCGTCGGAAAATACGGAGCGAGCGTCCAGGCTGCGATGGCCAAAATCGCCGGGCTCAAGTTCGCGGTAATCGCGCCGCTCCACGGACCGGTACTGAAGGAAAACCTGGGGCACTACTGGACGCTGTACGACAAATGGAGCCGCTACGAGCCCGAAACGCCGGGCGTGCTTGTGGCCTATGCGTCCATCTACGGAGCCACGGCCGAGGCCGCCCGTGTTTTCGCAGCCATGCTCCGGGACCGCAATGCCGGCGAGGTACGGCTGTTCGACCTGTGCCGTCATGATGTCTCCTACGCGGTAGCGGAGGCGTTCCGCCTGAGCCGCATTGCCCTGTTCAGCGTGACCTACGACGGCGCGCTCTATCCGGCTATGTTCAGTTTCCTGCATCACCTGGCGCTGAAAGGTTTCAGAAAGCGCCCTGTGGCCGTCGTGGAGAACGGCTCGTGGGCGCCGGTAGCGGGCCGGTGCATGTGCGATATGCTGGCCGGCATGAAAGACATGAAGCCGGTTGCGCCTGTGGTGACTGTCCGCAGCAGTCTGCGCGGAAGCGACCTTCCGGCCCTGGCCGGCCTGGCCGATACGCTCTGTGGGTTTTGAAACACCCAATATCGCGTACACCCGTAGGGACGCACGGTCCGTGCGTCCGTTGATAGTCAACGTATTACGAGTGAACGCACGAGCCGTGCGTCCCTACGATTGCGGGTCAGCGGGCGTTGTTGTTGATGGAGCCGTTCGAGCTGGCGGAGATGTTGGCGGGAGCGGCGATGCGGCTGGCGATGCGGCCGTTGCTGGCGGCCTCGAGGGAGCCGGTCCCGGCGCGGAATTCCGAGGCGTCGATTTTGCCGTTGCTGGCGGCTTCGAAGTCGGCCTGCCGTGCCGAGCCGGCGCGGACGAACACCTTGGCGTTGCTGTATGCTTCCACCTTAAGTGTTTCGGCCGTCAGGGAGGCTATGTCCAGCGTGGCGTTCGAGACGCCTTCGGCCTCTATGCGTGCCGTACCGGCGATTTCGGTTATGTTGACCTTGGCGTTGCTGGCTGCTTCAATCTCCGCTTTGCCGGCGACATGCATCTGCGTGATGTTGACCTTGGCGTTGCTGGCTGCGTCGAGTTCCACGGAGTTTGCGTTCAGGCACCCGAGGTTGACTTTGGCGTTGGAGGCGGCTTCGATTTCGGCCTTTCGGCTTACGGTCACGTTGCCGGCGGTGATGGTTGCATTGCTGGCGGCATCGGCGCTGAAGCTGTCGGCGGTGATGTCGCCGTTGATTTTTATCATGGCGTTGGAACTGGCCTCGAAGTCACGGATGCCGGGAGCGGTTACATGAACTTTGACCAGGTCGCGCATGTTGCCGCCCTGGAGGTTGAAGCTGCCCTGGAGATAGATGCTCAGCTCATTGCCCTCGTTCTCGACCTTTACGAAGGTCATGAGATTCTCGGGGGCGGATACGCTTACGGTATTGCCGGCGGCGGGAATATATTCGACGTCGAGCGAGGAGGATACGTCGAGCTTGGTAACGCCCGATATCTGTCGGGTGACCTCGGTGCGGGTTTCGGAGGGAGTGATTTCGGGTACGGAGTTGATTACCAGAGTGGGTCTTGCCGCATTGGCGGCGCCGGCTACGGCGAGGAGGAGTGCGCCGGCAAGGAGAGCTGATGGTTTCATATTTATTATATTATGTCAGTTAGATGATTGTCAATACCATTCGACGCCGTTGGAGAAGGAGGAGCGCTTGTCGTACTTGAGGTCGGCCAGGAGGGAGGACTTCACGGAGATATGGAAGTTGTAGCTCTTGTAGGGGCCGACGGGCACGAAGGAGGCGCGCATGCTGAAGCAGTGCAGGTCGCGGGCCACGCTGCAGTTCATGTAGGCGAGCTTGTGGGTGTCGAAGTTGTAGGACGCCGAGAAGGAGAAGTTCCAGTTCGGCGTGGGCCTTATGTTGCCGCTGAAAGAGAGGTTCTGGGTTACGCGGCCGTTGTACTCCATCTTGCGCTTGTTGAAGGTGCCGTAGGAGTAGTTGATGCTGTAGTTGAGGGTCAGCGACCAGGGCACTTTCCAGGCTGCATAGCCGTCCGGGTTGAACTGGATATCGTCCGAGTTGCCGCCCTCGCGGTCGTCGGGGCCTTCGTCGCCGTAGTCGTCGGCGTAGTCGTTGCGGCCGGAATTGCGGTTTTCGGCGTTATCGTCGGGTTTGTCCTTGGTCTTCTTGCGCCTGAAGGTGTCGTTGTTGAATGTGTAGCTGAACGAGGTGCCGGTGCGCATGAGGCGTCCGAGGCCCTTTCCGTGGGCTATACGGAGCTTGTCGACCTTGACGGGGTTGCCGCTCTCGTTGAGTTCGTACATGTAGGGATCCCAGGTGGCGGAGAGGTTGAGGTTGAAGCCCTTTGTCAGGCGCAGCAGCAGCGAGGTGTTGATGTCCGAGAAGCGCAGGGAGTCCGCGGCGATGTTGTAGCTCTGGTTGATGGAGAGGTTCTCGATCAGCGAGATTTTCTTTTCGTCGACGCTGTCGTTGTCGGTCTTGACCTTCATCTCCAGGTTATTGGCCAGCGAGTAGGATATGGTACCCGACTTGCCCTGACCGGGGACGCCGAAGAGGGCGTTGGGGAAGCGGCTGTACTTGCGGATCTGCTGCGCGCCGCGGGAGTCGACGTAGCTGTACTGGCCGTAGTAGCCGAAGAAATCGGAGCCGAAGTCCGGGGAGCCGGAGAAGGATACCGAAGGCGTCATGACGTGGCGTATCATCTTGATTTTCTTACCCAGGAAGCCCAAGGGCTGGTAGAAGCCGTAGATTTTGGTGTCGACGGCCACGGAGGCGCTGAAGTCGTAGACGTTGTAGAAGCTGTAGGTGGTGTCGCAGACTTCGACGTTGCGCCCGGCGTCCCAGGTGCGGTCGACGCGCGAAGTGTACATGCGGTCGGTGAAGTTGAGGCTCGGGGTTACGTTGAAGTACTTGGCGAAGTTGAAGGTCGCGGATATGGGTATGGTGTGCTTCATGCCGTTGCGCCAGTCCTTGACGAGGCTTTTCTTGAAGAACTCGTCCTGATTGGCGGTCAGGGAGTTCTGGAGCACGCCTGTGTAGCTCATCTTTATTTTCTCGTACCAGCGCTCGGCGCCGATAGCCTTCTTGCGCTTGAACGGCGCCAGCTGCCCCATGTTGACGGTCACGTTGGGGAAGGACACAGTAAGGGTCGAGTCCTGGGTTCGCTGGGCGACGTTGAAGGTCGTCGACAGGCTCCACTTGGTTCCCGGGAAGCGGTAGGTCATGTTGACGGTACTGCTCTTTGTATTCTCGGTGAATGCCGGCGAGTAGTAGGAGTTGAGGTTATTGCGTGTGTAGCCGGAGGTGGTGAAGTTGACGCTGGCGCTCAGGTTCATGTTGGGGTTGGCCTTGGCGTCCTGGCTGTGGCTCCAGATGATCTGGAAGTTTGTCTGGGTGGCATAGTCGGGGTCGCCCTTCTCGCCGGTCACGGTCTTGAGGTAGCTCAGGTCGAAGGAGCCGCTGTAGCGGTAGCGTCTGGAGTAGCTCGAGCGGGCCTTGAGGCCCCAGGAGCCCTTGGTGTAAATCTCGCCGGTGAGGGCCAGGTCGACGTTGTCGTTGATGGCGAAGTAGTAGCCGCCGTCGCTGAGATAGAAGCCGCGGTTGTAGTCATCGCCGAATGTCGGGATTATTATGCCGGAGGCGTAGGTATCGGTGAAGGGGAAGTAGCCGAAAGGCACGGCCAGGGGCAGCGGCAGACCGGCGAGGACCATGTAGGTAGGCCCGACGACCACGTCCTTTCCCGCGCGCATCTTGCCCTTGGTGATCTGGAAGTAGAAGTGGGGGTTGTCGTGCTTGTCGCAGGTGGTGTAGCGGCCGTTCTGGAAGTAGAAGTTGTCCTGGTCCGCCATCTTGGTGACGCCGCCGGTGAGGTAGCCTTCGCCCTGCTGGGTGATGATGTTGTTGATGTAGCCTTTGGAGGACTCGAAGTTATAGCGCATTGTCTCGGCGGTATAGTCTGTGCCGGACTCGGTGAACACGGGCTTGCCCTGTATTTCGCCTGTGCTGTCCGGGCGTCCGAGGGCGAAGACGGTGTTGTTGCGCATGTCCATCTGTATCTCGGCGGCGTCGAGGCTTATCTCGCCGTATGTCACGCGGGCGTCGCCGAACATGAAGGCTGAGTCGCGGCGCACAATCAGCATCGAGTCCGAGGCGGTGAAGTCCACGGCGGCGTCGAGGTCCTCGCGGCGCAGCTCCACCGCCGAAATGCGGCGGTTGGTGTAGGTCGTGTAGTAATAGATGCCGCGGTCTGCGTTCCAGCAGGAGGTGTAGATGGTCCGCTCGTATTCGCCGGGGCGGACC